>CANHPJ010000121.1 GCA_947462515.1 Bacteroidota bacterium
CACTCCTAAAACATATCATTAGATTTATCATTTCAAATTGCCATTAACATGAAAAAAGAACTGGTTTTTGCTACAAACAACCTTAATAAGTTAAAGGAAGTTCAGGATCTTATTTCAAATAAAGAGATTAAATTACTTTCTTTGGTTGATATAGGATGCAGTGAAGATATTCCGGAAACGGCAGACACCATAGCAGGTAATGCTTTTTTAAAGGCAGAGTATATTTATCAAAAATATGAGTTAAGTTGTTTTGCTGACGATACCGGTTTGGAGGTTGAGGTGCTTGAAGGAGAACCGGGTGTAAAGTCGGCAAGATATGCAGGAGAAGAAAAAAATAATGAGGAAAACATAAAATTACTATTGTTTAATCTTGAAAATAAACAAAACCGGAGGGCACAGTTTAAAACTGTAATTTCCCTGATTATGGAAGGAGTAAATTATGAATTTATAGGGATAATAAAGGGAACAATCACAGAGAGAAAGATGGGGGAAAAAGGATTTGGTTATGATGCGGTTTTCATGCCTGAAGGCAGCGAGAGAACCTTTGCTCAAATGAGTTTAGAGGAAAAAAACAAGATTAGCCATAGGGCAATAGCAGTATCCAAGTTGCTTGAGTTTTTAAATAAATAATAAATTCTTTAAGATTAGATTTGTTATAAGTGTTTGTTTTGAATAGTTAAGTATATTAATCTGTAAATTTATAACCCACCCCTCTAATTGAATGAAAATGCCTTTTAGGACTTTCTTTACTTTCAAAATATTTTCGGAAGACCAGTATAAAATTGTCAATTGTTCTGGCAGAGGGGAATGTGTCGGCTCCCCAAATTTTCTCTAATATTTCATCTCTCGATACCACTTGGTTTTTTCTTTCTATCAAAAGCTTTAAGAGCAATGCTTCTTTTTTGGATAAGGTATGTTTTTTTCCATCAGAACAGCTAATCTCGTAGGTAGAAAAATTAATGTAATTATTCTCGAAACGGTAAGTTTCTATTTCGGTTTTAACTGTTTTTAGGCTTCCGATTTTAATTAAATTTTTCACTCTTAACAATAATTCCTCCAGATTAAAAGGTTTTGCCAAATAATCGTCCGCACCAATTTTTAGTCCCATGACACGATCTTCACTCGAGTTTTTTGCAGTTAAAAATAATATGGGAACATTGGCATCTTTTTTTCTAATAAAACGGCAGACATCAAAGCCATTTAATTCCGGAAGCATTACATCTAAAATTACCAAGTTATAATTTGAAGCTATAAAGTTTTCAATAGCCGATTTCCCGTTCCTAAATGAGTCTACTTCATATTCTTCCAATTCTAAATTAAGCCTTATTACATCCAACAGGTTTTCTTCATCTTCAACCAAAAATATTTTTTGTTTTATCATAGCCGCAGGAAAAATTGTAAAACAAAATTAAGATAAGAAAGATAGCTTTTCTATAATTTTCACTCTTTAATTAAAATTACTATTTGACGTATTGTAGGATTAAATTTGTTGAACTTGTCGACAAGTAAAGTTTTTATTTGATATTAATAATTTTACCGACTAAATTTACCGTAATCAACATTTTTTGAAACTTACAAATTCCATTTTTTATTTAATCTATTATGGTACAGACAGGAATAGAATCTATTTTTTCAGACTCCAATATATCAAAGGATTTAAAAATAATAGCTGAAAAAGTTATTAAAGGAGATCGCATCAGTTTTGAAGAAGGAGTATTGTTGTATGAAAAAGGAGAGCTAGGTTATTTGGGAGCGTTGGCAAATTTTGTGAGGGAAAAGAAAAATGGAAATTACACCTATTTTAACCGTAATTTTCATATAGAGCCAACCAATCTTTGTGTATTCGACTGCAAGTTTTGCTCCTACTCTCGGAATTTTAAACAAAAAGGTGATGCTTGGGAATTGTCGGAGCAGGAGATCTATGATTTGGTAAAAAAATACGATGGCAAGCCAATAACCGAAGTGCATATAGTAGGTGGCGTTCATCCTAAAATGGGACTTCATTATTTTGCATCACTCATAAAAAACATAAAGGCATTAAGGCCAGACATACATGTTAAAGCTTTTACGGCTGTTGAGCTGGAGTATATGTGTAGAAAAGCCAAAGTAAGTTTTAAGGAAGGTCTGAGTATTTTAAAAGCCCATGGTCAGGACTCTTTGCCTGGAGGGGGAGCTGAAATATTTGACGAAGGCATAAGAGCAGAGATTTGCGCTGATAAATGCAGCTCTGCAGAATGGCTTGAGATACATGAAACTGCTCATTCGTTGGGCATGCCATCTAACGCCACCATGCTATACGGACACATTGAGAAATTTGAACATCGCATTGACCATATGGATAGATTGAGAACTCTTCAAGATAAAACGGGAGGTTTTAATACTTTTATTCCATTGAAATTCAGGAACAAAGAAAATCAAATGTCACATATTGCAGAATCTTCGGTGATTGAAGATTTAAGAAATTATGCTGTTTCAAGAATTTATATGGATAATTTTAACCATGTAAAAGCCTATTGGCCAATGATTGGAAGAAACACGGCGGCACTTTCAATGGCATTTGGTGTTGATGATATAGATGGAACAATTGATGATTCAACTAAGATATATGCTATGGCAGGAGCGGAAGATAAATCACCTTCTTTAAGCACCCCGCAGTTGGTTAAACTTATTAAAGATAATGGTCGTCACCCTATTGAGCGCGATACCGTTTATAATACAGTGAAGGATTATATGAATTATGATTTTGAAGCTGAAGAACCTGCTCTTGATTCTATTAAGTAAAATTAAATTTCACTGATATTCAGTTCCAAGCGGTGTTTAGTTACTATGGGACTCTTTAGTTCAATGTTTGTGACCGATTTACCGATATTAAGCTCCTATGGAGCTTTTTTACGATGATAGACTATTTTCTGAGTTACTGCATTTTGATGTGGTAATTGATTATTTGTTATTTTTTTAAGACTATTAAAAAGCCCGAAGCTGTTTAAACTTCGGGCTTTTTAGGACTTTACACAAAGATCTAAAATTATACTTCGGTTTTATCGATTTAGAACACCCAAATTCAATATGGGTAAAAATAAAATCAGCTTTCTTCCTCCATCATTCTTCCAATAGAATAGGCTCTCCATTTATCTATTAGAGCTTGCATATCCGGGGCAATTTCTGAATCAAAGAACATTTCTTTTCCCGATTTGGGATGAATAAAGCCAAGGGATTTTGCATGCAGGCCGTGACGCGGCATCATTTCGAAGCAATTTTGAATATATTGCTTGTACTTTGTGAAGGTGGTTCCTTTTAGAATTTTGTCTCCACCATAAACTTCATCATTAAATAATGGATGGCCGATGTGTTCAAAGTGCACTCTTATTTGATGGGTACGGCCAGTTTCCAGTTTGCATTCTACAAGTGTTACATAACCAAAGCGTTCTAATACTTTGTAATGTGTTACCGCATGTTTACCTTGTTCTCCATCAGGAAAAACATCCATTTTCTTACGGTCTTTTATATTTCTGTCAATGTTGCCGGTAATGGTTCCTGTATCTTCTTTTAGGTCGCCCCAAACAAGGGCATGGTAGGTGCGCTTTGTTGTCCTGTCAAAAAACTGTTTGGCAAGTTTTGCCAGTGATATTTCATTTTTTGCAAGTACGATTATCCCAGAGGTGTTTTTGTCTATACGATGAACAAGTCCCGGTCTCAAATCTCCAGTTTTAAACATGGGTAAATCTTTAAATCGAAACATTAGGGCATTTACAAGGGTTCCTGAGTAATTGCCATACCCCGGATGCACAACCAGTCCTGGTTCTTTATTAACGATCACCAAATCCTCGTCTTCATAAACGATGTTTAATGGAATGTCTTCGGGTATAATTTCTTTATCGCGAGGCGGATAAGCCATTACAATGGTGATAATGTCATTGCCTTTTACCCTGTAATTTGATTTAACAGGTTTATTATTAACCCAAATGTTGCCTGCTTCAGCTGCATTTTGAATTTTGCTTCGTGTGGCATTTTCAATTCTGTTCATTAAAAATTTATCCACGCGCAGCGGCTCTTGACCTTTATCGGCTACCACTCTAAAATGTTCAAATAAATCGTCCTCTTGTTCAGTTTCCTGAAATTTGTTTTCTTCTATCACTTTAGGTTGGGGTTAAGGTTTTCCTTTTTATATTTATTTGGCAATGATAATTTTAAATTGTTTGCTGGATTCATTGTTAGAGTTTATCAATTTTATGATATAAACACCATTTGAAAAGTCAGATAAGTCCATTGTTTGCGAATTTTTTCCGGCAAAAGAGTTAATTTCTTTTCCAAAAAGATCAAAAGCCTTTACAGTATAATTTATTTCATTGTTAATTCCAATCACCTGTAATAGTCCATTGGATGGATTCGGATAAATTTTAGCATTGTCGAACACATTATTTTTAATGTTTGATTTTAACTCAAAGGTTTTTATTCCAATAGGCAATACCGAAGTTCCAAGAACTGGTCTAATCATCCAGGAGCCATTAAATTGGGTTGTTTCCCATTGTCCGGAAATGTTGAAATTCATTTGTGCACTTGCATCATTATTTTTGTCAAAACCTACGTTGAGTCTTACGCTGTTCGATTGCACAATACCAACATAAAATATGCCTGCAGGGAGTAATAACGGTTCGATTTTATATACGTGATATCCGTTTATTCTGCCTTCATATATAGGGTTTTCAGATACTTCAGACTGATAAATGATTGTTTCGGGACTCAAGCTGCTCCAAACTGTAAGTTTGAAGTTATAAAAGCTCACATCCTGATTTATCTGTGCAAAATGTATGGCCACTGCCGAAAGTGTATCAGACGTGTTTAAAGAAAAACTATAAGCCATTTTAGCACCGTTTGCGCTAAGTCCATAGGCTGCTTCAGCAGATCCATCGTCGTATGCAAAATGATGGTCAAACTTTTGAAATTGTCTTAAGGTGTCGTTACTTTTTATCTCATCGCCCGTTATTGGAACTACTATGGTGTTTAGTATTTCAAACTTTTCATAATTATCTGAGGAACTGGGAAATATGAAGTCAAGTTTATTTGCATAGCTAAAGTTTGTGTTTGGTTGTTCATTACCATTGAGACCACCGTTTGTAATTAATAGGGTATCATTTTTGTCGCGAATGGTATAGGTGTATGTAACTACTTTACTAGAAGCACTGTTATTACGCATATCTACTTTCAAAGTTTGATACATTTCTCCTTCCGGGTTGGCCTTAAATTGACGCCATGGCATTTCCTGATATTTGTCTAATAATACCCTGTTGGCATTAACAAAGCAAACATCGTCAGGCAGGGTGTCTGAGAGGCTTCTGTTTTTATTTAGTTTAACATAGTCAATGTGCCAGTGGTCGAGATTTCCGGATAGGGTGGCAAAATTTACGAAACGAAATTTAAAGCCTTTTTTTAGGAATTTATCATCAGTTATTGGAATCATTACCTCTTTAAAATCAACTGCTGAGGTTCCTTCGGCATTCCATTGTAAATACCAAATACTATCTTTTGGTGAATAAAATTCCAATAATAGCATGTCATCTTTTTCGGGTGCATTTCCTATTCCTTGAGGCTGAAAGTAAAAAGAAAGATATAAGGAATCTGCTGGCAGATAATCAAGGGATATAGGTTTAGATGTGAGCGTATCGGCGGCTCCTTGCGATTGCGATTGATTGGGTTCGTAAGGTGATCCATCTGATTTTAACCCATCAAATGTCGCCACTCCAATAGTAGGGGGATTTACCGGATAATTAGTGTTAATGAACACGTTTTGGTCTGTCCATAGTGCATTTCCACCTGAGGCTGTAATTACTTTTATTGTATCTGTAATAAGATATAAGCTAACATCTGGATATACATTTTCATATTTTAAAAATATGCCTGAGCTATCAAAAATCGGCGCAGAATAAGTCGGCCAAACACTTATTGATGAGGTGGGTATAAAAGGTTCGAGTGGATTTTCATATTTAGTAATTAAAAAAGGTGGGTTTGCCACAGAGTCGTATTTGTTGGTGGCAGCATTAAAGTTATATGTCCAGCTGGTATCAAGCATGTATTTTATAGAGTC
>CANHPJ010000122.1 GCA_947462515.1 Bacteroidota bacterium
ACAAATTTCTATTTAGGGAAGGCATATCATTACAATTACGAATTTTATAAAGCAATTGAGGCTTTTCAGATATTCAAACTTTATGTCGACCCTTCTAACACCAATTTGATAAAAGAGCTTGATCGATGTATCGAAATAAGCAACAACGCGCTCGAAATAATGCTAACTCCTGTAAATGTTAAAATAGTTAACCTTGGCGAGAATATTAATTCGGTTTTGGATGAATATTCTCCCCTGATATGCAACGAAGAGTCATCCATTTTGTTCACCTCTGGAAAAGTAAATTCTGAAGGGGAAAATCAATTTTCTGGTGATATTTATATTTCTGAAAAAACAAATACTTGGCAAAAGGCTCATAGTTTAAGTGAAAATATAAACACTCCATTTCACGAATCCACAGCCGGAATATCTTTTGATTGTCAAACAATGTTTATATACAAGTCTAAAGGAAAAAATGGAACACTATATAAAAGTGAACTTATTGGCAATACATGGTCCGTTCCTCAAATCATCGACTTTAATCAAAAGGAAGATGATAATCAAACCTATGCGACCATTTCAAATGAAAGAGACCGCTTATATTTTGTAAGTGATATGCCGGGAGGTTATGGTGGGAAAGATATTTGGATGTGCAAATTACTACCAAATCAATTATGGGGTCTACCGATAAACCTTGGTCCCGATGTTAATTCAGAATATGATGAGGAAGCTCCTTTTATTCATCCTGATGGAAAATATTTATTTTTTAGCTCAAAAGGTCATAAATCAATGGGGGGCTTTGATATTTTCTTTGTTGAGAAAAATACTGATGACCTATGGTCTGAAAGAATAAATTTAGGTTATCCGCTCAATACTGTAGATGATGATGTTTATTATGTTTCTTCTGCAGATGGCAAAAGATCCTATTTTTCATCAAAGAGATCCGGTGGTTTTGGGGGGCAGGATTTGTATATGGCTACTTTTGTGAATAAAGAAGATAAACCATTAACAATTTTTTCTGGTTGTGTTAAACATTCTGGTAATCCAGAAATCAATTCAAAGGTTACCATTCATGTTAAAAATATAGATACATCGGAAGAGTTCTTATTTAGGCCAAATATAGAGACAGGAAAGTATATCATGGCACTTAATTTTGGTAACTACCATGTTTCATATAAATTCGATCAAAAAGTGTTTTATACTGAAGATATATTTGTTACTGAATGGATTTTCAATATTTTGAAAAAGGATGTAGAGTTAAATCTAGTAGAAGTATTTAATGATTGTATTGAACCTGAAGTGTTTTTGGAAAAGAATAAGGCAATAATTAAAGATTCTCAAACTAATGACCTGAAAAAAAGTGTTAATTCAAGTAGAATAAAAAATAAACCTGCTAGAATAAAATCTTCAAAAAAGTCTAAATAATTTCAGTTTTTTTATTCGTTTTAAAATAAATTAACCCGAAATCTTTTTCTAAATATAAAAATTAATGGGGTTGTTAAAAAAAAAAACTCGGTTCAAATTTGAATCTGAACCGAGTTTTAAAAAATAATTACCTGAAATTTAAATTACCGCTTCTTTGTCTAAATGTTGCTGTACAATTTCAATCGCATTGGTAACCACATCACTTAAAGCGGTTATAAATGTACCTTCCTTGGCAATATTTATAGCATGCTTGATAGCGTCGGTCTCTTTTGGTATTATTTCGTGGGTTACATTTCTGTTTTCCGACTTTATCCCTTCAAGTATTAAATTGATTATTTCGTCCTCAGTTCTACCACGAAGGTGTTTCTCCTGTCTGATAATAATATGATCAAACATCCTGGCTGCGATAGCGGCGCATTCTTTTATGTCCTCGTCGCGTCGATCTCCTATTCCGGCAATGATTCCAACTTTATGCTGAGATTCTATGCTTTGTAAAAAATCTTCTATTCCAAGATATCCGGTAGGGTTGTGTGCAAAATCGATCAAAACTTTAAATTTTTTGAAATCGAAGATGTTCATTCTTCCTGGAGTTTGCGCAGCACCCGGTATGAAGGTAGAAACCGATAATTTGATGTCTTCCGTTTTGAATCCCCATAAATAACTCGCCAAAGTTGCTGCCAATAAATTGGCAATCATAAATTTAGCTTTTCCGTTTAATGTCAAGGGTACATGCGATGCTTTTTCAATACGCATTTTCCAGTCACCTTTTTTTATGGTTATGAAGCCATTTTCGTAAATAGCAGCAATACCACCTTTTCTACAATGATTTACAATCACATCACAATGTTCGTTCATACTGAAATAGGCTACATTGCAATCAAGCTCCTTGGCAATATCAACACAATGTTTGTCTTCAGCATTCAAAACTGCCCATCCGTCTTTCTTCACGCTTTTTACTACAACAGCTTTCACACGAGCCAAATCTTTTAAATCGTGTATATCGCTCAAGCCTAAATGGTCTTCCTGAATATTGGTAATAATGCCAATGTCACATCTGTTAAAACCCAAACCTGACCTTAATATGCCACCTCTTGCAGTTTCCAGTACGGCGAATTCCACCGTCGGGTCTTTCAAAATAAATTCAGCACTGAAAGGTCCTGTTGTATCTCCTTTTTCGAGTAGATGGTTTTGAACATATATACCATCAGATGTGGTGAATCCAACTTTATAACCGTTGTTTTTTACAATATGTGCAATAAGTCGGGTAGTGGTTGTTTTACCGTTGGTTCCCGTTATGGCAATAATAGGAATGTTGGATGGTTTTCCCGGAGGATATAGCATATCTATTACCGGTGCTGCCACGTTTCTTGGTAATCCTTCCGATGGGGCCAAATGCATCCTGAAGCCTGGTGCAGCATTTACCTCAAGAATAACACCTCCATTTTCTTTCAAGGGTTGTGTCAAATTTTTGGCCATGATATCAATTCCACAAATATCCAAACCAATAACCCTGGAAATCCTTTCGGCTAAAAATATGTTTTCGGGATGAACCATTTCGGTAACATCTATTGAAGTGCCACCTGTACTTAAATTGGCAGTAGATTTTAAATAAACTATTTCATTATTGGCCGGTATGCTCTCTAATGTGTAATTTTTTTTCTCCAATAAGTCCATCGTATCTCGGTCTACAGTAATTTCTGTAAGCACCTTTTCATGTCCATAACCTCTTCTAGGGTCATTATTGGTTTGATCAATTAACTGCTGGATGGTTTGTTTGCCATCTCCAACGATATTTGCAGGCACCCTTTGGGCAGCTGCCACCATTTTGTTGTCAATTACCAAAACCCTGAAGTCGAAACCGCTTACAAATCGCTCAACTATTACCCTACGCGAATATTTTTTGGCAAACGCCAGGCCTTCAAGAGCATCCTCCCAATTTGTTACATTTATGGATACTCCCTTACCGTGATTTCCATCTAGAGGTTTTAGAACTATGGGGTAACCTATTTTTTTGATGGTGATTTCAAGGTCTTCCTCGTCATAACAAATTCCGCCTTTTGCAACAGGTATGGAAGCGGCATCTAACATGCTTTTTGTTTCTTCTTTGTTACAGGCGATATCTACTGCTATATTGCTTGTTTTGCAGGTTATGGTAGCCTGAAAGCGCATTTGATTAACACCATACCCCAGCTGAACAAGTGAATTTTTTCCCAATCTTATCCAAGGAATGTTTCTTGCCACTGCCTCATCCACAATGCTTCCGGTACTTGGCCCTAATCTTACGTCTTCTCTTATTTTTCTCATTTCGTTTAGGTCATGATGAAGATCATAAGACTCATTTTTTGTAAGAGCCTGAGCTATTTTAACGGCTGATTCCGCAGCAAAAAGACCAACCATCTCTTCTTCATAACTAAACACTACATTGTATATACCCGAAGTTTTCGTTTCTCTGGTTCTTCCAAAGCCTGTTTCCATTCCTGCTAGGGTTTGGATTTCAAGGGCAATATGCTCAATTACGTGACCCATCCAGGTTCCTTTTTCAACTCGATGAAAAAAGCCACCACGACAGCCTTCAGAACAACGATGCTCAATCATACTTGGAAACATGGCCTCCAGACGTTCCCTGAACCCTTCTATTTTATTTGTTGGAAAATCTTCTAATTCCTGCAAATCTAAACGCATTTGAATTAGTTTTTTTCGGCTAACACTCCATATGTTAGGTCCTCTTAAAGCTTGAATGTTTAGAATTTCCATAAAATTACAGTTTTATTTGGTTAAACATTAGTTGGGTTCTTGAATCTAAATTTGTTGAAATCAATAATATGTAACGCCTTGTTTTTTAGATTGTTTGTTTTATTTGGTAAGGTCGGTTTAAGTTTATTTTTTCATTTACAAATAAATTATACTTACCAACGTAACCAAGGTATAGTAATTTTTTTTTATATCAAAGTAATATTTGTCTAAAAAAGTAATTCACAATTCTGTTTTAATAAATAAAGTATGTATTTAAAATTTTTATTTAGTTTAAATTCTATTTTTATAAAATGAATCCAAAAGGAAAACTTATAGTTGTAGGCGGTGCCGTTGATAAAGGCAGCTTTACAGAAAAAAACTTTCAAAGTCAGGTAGATAAAAACCTTAACTTTTTTGAAACTGGCATTCTTAAACGTATAATTCAAGAATCTAAAAAGAATGAAAATTCTCAAATAGAGATTGTCACTACTGCCTCTAAAATTCCTCATGAAGTAGGTCCTGAATATGCTAAAGCATTCGAATTTCTTGGAGCAAAAAAGGTTTCTGTAATGCACGTTGAAAAGCGTGAAGAAGCTCTTGATCCTAAAATTATGGACAGGATTAAAAAAGCCGATGTAGTAATGTTTACCGGAGGAGACCAGTTACGTTTAACTTCGATTCTTGGCGGTACTCCATTTCATGATTTGCTTCTGGAAAAATATAAGAATGAAGATTTTATTTTCGCCGGTACTTCTGCCGGAGCTGCAGCGGCCTCGAATAGTATGATTTATCAAGGTTCAAGCAGCGAAGCCTTGTTAAAAGGTGAAATAAAAATAACCAGTGGACTTGGATTTATTGATGGGGTCATTATTGATACTCATTTTGTTCAAAGAGGAAGAATTGGCCGATTGTTTCAGGCAGTTGTTAGTAATCCTAAAACTCTTGGTATTGGACTTGGTGAAGATACCGGACTTCTTGTCACAAAAGGTAAATACATGGAGGCAATAGGCTCAGGACTTGTAATTCTGGTTGACGGCAGGCAAATAAAAGATACCAATTTAACCCAGGTGGAGCTTGGTAAGCCAGTATCCATAAAAAATCTCGTGGTTCATGTAATGAGTCAAAATGATCTTTACGACCTTCAAAAACATGAAATGACTATTCATGTTGCTCAAAATGTATAATTAGTAGAGCTAAATAATTCTCAAAATGAAATTAATCATACATGGAGGTTTTTTTAGTGAATCCTCTACCAATCAGGCTACTAAGCTAGCCAAACAAAATGCATTAAAGCAAATTGTAATGTCCTCGTATGATTACCTCAAAACACATACTGCGTTTCAAACAGTCGTTTTTGCCGTTGAACAACTGGAAAATAACGAACTTTTTAATGCTGGTATAGGATCGCAAATTCAAAGTGACGGTAAAATTAGAATGAGCGCTTCCCTTATGGATGGTATTAGTTCTAAATTCAGTGGGGTCATAAATATTGAAAATGTAAAAAACCCCATTCGTGTTGCAGAAATCCTGATGAATCAGGATGACAGGGTGCTAGGTGGCGAAGGGGCCTTGGATTTTGCAAGAAAAAACAACTTTGAATATTTCAATCCCGAAATACCCCAGAGAAGAAAGGAGTATGAAGATAAACTAGCCGCTAAAGGTCTTGGTACGGTTGGTTGCGTAGCCTTGGATTCACATGGGAATATCGCAGCAGCTACCTCTACAGGAGGTAAAGGTTTTGAAATTCCCGGTCGAATTTCTGATTCAGCCACCACGGCAGGAAATTATGCTAATTCGCACTGCGGTGTTAGTTGCACTGGTGTTGGTGAAGACATCGTAAGTGCCTCGATAGCCACTAAAATTGTAACCCGTGTTTCCGATGGTTTTCCGATTCAACAAGCTTTTGAGAAAACATTTG
>CANHPJ010000123.1 GCA_947462515.1 Bacteroidota bacterium
AATCATACCCGGTAAAAACGAAGGAAAACACATCTATAATTTAGTGACCTCCCTGCAGGAGCAGACCTATAAAAACATCGAAATAATTGTAGTTGACGATGGTTCCGATGACGACACTCCCACTATAGGCCGTAACCTCGAAAAAGCAGGATATATCGATACTTTCTTAAGAAATGATATTAGAGGTGGCAAAGCCTCTGCCGCCAATTTAGCCTTACGGTTTACCAAGGGAAAATACATCGTTCACCTCGATGCAGACTGTAGCTTTGACAGCGATGCCATAGAGAAAATACTTTTGCCATTTTATATCGACCAAAATGTAGGTGCTGTCGGTGGTAATGTGATGGTGAGAAACTATAAGGAGGCGCTCGTTACTACCTTTCAGGCTCTTGAATATTACGATACCATTTCAATTGGTCGTATTGTAGCCAGTCACCTGGGAATTTATCGTGTTATATCAGGAGCTTTTGGAGCCTTTAGAGCCGATTTACTGCAAAAAGTCAAAGGTTGGGATATTGGCCCGGGATTAGACGGCGACATCACCGTTAAAATCAGGAAAATGGGCTACAAAATAAAGTTTGCCCCCGAGGCTGTCTGCCTTACCAGTGCACCCAATACTTTTAAAAAACTTGCTAAACAACGATTAAGGTGGGACAAATCCCTCGTGCGATTCAGAATGCGTAAGCACAGCGACGTGTTTTTGCCCAGTCAATCATTTAACTGGAATAACTTTTTTTCCTTTTCAGAAAACATATTCTATAGTTTTGTCCTGAACATACAATGGCTCATTTATGGCGTGGACATGATCGTAAACAACGCCTCTCAGATTAAATTCATATTCCTGGCTAATATCTTTCTTTACACAATGACTAACTACAGCAAGTTTTTGCTTTTTTCCTTGTTCAGAAAAAGAAAAAATGCCCCTGTTTATTACTTCTTACCCTATATACCGGGCATGGTGTTTTATTTCGGTTATTATTTGAGAATGGTGAGAATGGTGGCTCACTTTAGTGAACTGGTTTTTAAAGCTTCATATAAAGACCCATGGAATCCTCAAAAAACATCACGACATGCTAAAGAGCTGGGCTTATAAGGCTATTTTAAAATAAGCATTTTTCCTTTTTTTGGCGCTTGATCTCCAAATGAAATAGAGTAAAAATAAATGCCCGTACCTAATTTTTTTGTTTCAATTTCCAATTTATGTCTGCCTAACTCCTGCTTCTCATTTATCGGATTATCTATAAGTCTTCCCGCAACATCATATATTTTTAAATCTACATTTGCATCGATGAAAAGTTCAAATTCAAAAAATGCTTTTTCAGACAATGGATTTGGATATAATTTAAACTCTGTTGAGTTTTCTGTTATCTGAAAATCAAACTGATTATACTTTTCATTGAAGTCTTTACTATATAAAATCACATCGTTTTTACGCCATTTACCTTGAAGCAAAGGAATAGTATTCCCTTGTTTATCAGTAACATGAATTTCTTTCGCAGACTGACCATTATTAACTATAAAACTTAACATTGAATTTAATTGAAGCTTGTTTTCGCTAACAGTCACATTTACAATGGAATCCGCATCTTGATTGATTTCAATTCCGCATCCTTCTCTATCTTTCCAATAATTACCATACTCCTCAAAGGGTATTATAGCCGTTTTAGGTGGTAAACTTTTAATAAACCGCTGTTGTCCTAATATTTTCCAGTTTCTGTTTGGGTGAATTAATAATACCGATGGCGCATAATTATCGGCATAGCGCCTTTGAACATCAATCCAGATATCTACTTTTTCGTTGTAGTTTGTCTCCGTAATTCTATCTGCCACAAATACGTCCGAAATGGTATTTGGTATCTCATAAATATGACTTAGCCTACTATTGATAGATAAATCCAAATGACCTTGAAATGGAAAAGCCGTTAATACGTTATTGGCACTATGACTTGAATTAAATTTATAGCCGGTTTGCTCCAGTGCTTCCAATATATACTTATTATAAGCCAAATAACCTGCCCTAAATGATTTTATGTTAGACCCGACATTATCGTCAAGTAACTTTTTGGATACTTCCACCTCACCACAAACAGTCACACTATTTGATTTTGTTCCATCAAAAAAAGGTCTGTAGCTATTTTCATCTTCTCCTGAGCAACTTCCCATTTTGACAACAGAACTATTATCAAAATCAGGCACATGACTAACAGAATGACTAGCCAATTCATGTCCCCTATTCTTTACTGATATGATTTCGTCCAAATAACCATTCCAAAAGTCTTTGGCAACTGAATCATGCATATAATGCGTTGTTATAAAATAGGTCGCCCTTATATTATTGTTATATTCATAACTAGAAAAGTCAGTCATGATATCCTTTATTGCAGAGGTAGCATCAACATCGTGAGTTATCACCAAAATGGAATTGCTATTCTGTACACTGGTATGCTTATAAACAGAAAAATAAGAATGCTCCTTATAAATGCCTCTCAAAAACAAATAAAAAACATCTGACCCAGGCTCAAAATCATTGGAAAAACTCCTTGCAGCCTTAAAATGCCTAGAAACCTGATTCCTTAATACTAGATCTTCCCAATTGATCCCCAGCAGATAAACAAAGCCTTTACCATACTGATTCTTTGAAAATGCCACCGAATCGTTTTCAAATTTCGCAAGACTCACTGCGCTACTTAAAGTATAACTTCTAAAGCTAATTGATTTGGTAAAACTGGAATCAGCCAGCTTAATTACCTTCTCTTTTGGATCATCTATAAATTCACCCGCCTGCCCTAAATTTTCTAATGTCCAATTAAAAAAATAATGAGTACTCGAATATTGATAGTCACTAACGCCGGCTAATTTAAAAAGAGATGAATCCTTAAGTTGGGTTATAAAAAGTATGCCACCTTTATCTACAAAACTTATAAGACTGTCCCGCTCTGCACTGGTAAAGGTATTGGACTCTATGCTGGAAGAAACAAGAATGAATTTGTTTTGTATTGCACTGTCAACATCAGTAGATATTGAATAAGGAGTGCCTGCCACTATTAAAGCATGCGCTGCAGAGAATAAATTCCCTGATGTGACTTCATTATTTCGCTGCGAAACATCCAAAATTACAAAGGCATTTTTTTGAGCGGCAACAACCACACTAAAGAAAAAAAGCAAAACAAAGCTAAATGCTCGCCTATTTCTTATATACTTTTCTGTAATTAATAATGCTCTATAATTGAAGATAAATACCAATATAAGTTTTTACTGATGAATTGAATTTTAACTCCAGCCTGTTTTACAAATATATGCAATGTTTATAAGAAACACTTAATGAATGCTTTGTTTGTAAAATGAACTAAAACTGGTTTTTTTGTAAATAAACGCATAAAAAAAGCGGCTTTACCGATCGGTAAAGCCGCTTTAAGATTGTTGGTTTTATTTTAGTGATGATGAACCCCACCCTCGCCATGAACATGTCCGTGAGCTAGTTCTTCTTCAGTAGCTTTTCTGATTTTTAAAACCTCTCCTGCAAAATGAAGATCTTTTTCTGCTAAAGGATGATTAAAATCCATAGTAACGAATTCACTGTTAACTTCCATTACAATGCCGTTAACCCTGTTTCCTTCGCTGTCTACCATTGGTAACATGTTACCAACAACTACCATTTCTTCATCTATATTTCCTTCTGCATCTTGAAAAGCAGAAACCGGAATTTGAGCTAAATTTTGGGTATCGCGCTCTCCATAGCCATTTTTGTAGTCTATAACAAAGTCAAATTTATCACCTACTTTCAAGCCCATAAGGTTTTTTTCGAATGATTCAAGCAAATGACCTGTTCCAAGCATAAAAACAAAAGGATTGTTTTCTTCTGTTTTCTCTACTAAGGTTTCTTCACCGTTATCAACTACTGTCAATTCATAAGAAACGCTAATTACATTTTCGTTTTCAATGATCATAAAAAAATTTGTTTGATTAATAAAGTATAAAATTAAAAATAAAAATTGGCTTTACCATACCTTTGCGTTATTTATAAAACCACAACAAATAATTCTAACGATGGTTTAAGGCATGAATTTTTATTCCTTGATCAATAAACATGAATAAAAAGATTTAAATTTACTTACTCATTTATCCTTTTTAAAGATGCCTGAATTTCCCGGATCAATTTCTTCTAAGCTGCCTAAAATCGGAATTTCTATTTTTAGCCAAATGTCTAATTTAGCTAATGAATATCAAGCGATTAATCTTTCGCAAGGATTTCCGAATTTTAATTGCGATGAGGAATTGGTTGCCCTGGTAAACCAAAATATGAAAAAAGGATTCAATCAATATGCTCCAATGCCCGGCCTATTAGCCTTAAGAGAGGCCATAGCCGAAAAAACCAGCGAATTATATGGTGCCCATTTTGACCCTGAAACAGAAATAACCATTACCGCCGGTGCCACTCAGGCCATTTACAGCATCATATCGGCAGTAGTCAGAGAAGATGACGAAGTCATCATCTTTTGTCCGGCATATGATTGCTACCAGCCTGCCATAGAATTAAGCGGTGGCAAAACCATATTTGTTCATCTTAAATTCCCTAACTACAACATCGACTGGGAAGGTGTTAAAAAACTTATAAATCACCGAACTAAAATGATCATCATAAACACGCCCCACAATCCTTCCGGAGCCGTGTTAACAGCCAGTGACATGGCTAAACTAGAGAAAATCACAAAAAATACCGATATACTTATTTTAAGTGATGAAGTTTATGAACACATCCTCTTTGATGGCGAAGTGCATCAAAGTGTTGCCAAATATCCCAAGCTGGCAGAAAGAAGCTTCATCGTTTCTTCATTTGGAAAAACTTATCATACCACAGGCTGGAAAATAGGATACTGCCTGGCTCCTAAAAACCTGATGACTGAATTTAGAAAAGTTCATCAATATGTGGTTTTTTGCACCAACACTCCCATTCAGTATGCACTGGCCGAATACCTTAAAAATAAAAATGCCTACCTGGAACTTGGCGCCTTTTATCAAAAGAAACGTGATAAATTCAATAGCCTTATCAAATCTTCACGATTTAAGGTAAATACCGCCAAAGGAACTTATTTTCAGCTTCTGGATTATGCAGATATTAGCAAAGAAAAAGATGTGGATTTTGCCATCCGTCTAACGAAAGAACATGGCATAGCTTCCGTTCCCGTTTCCGTATTTTATAATGTCCCTATCGACAACAATACCTTGAGGTTTTGTTTTGCCAAAGATGATGAAACATTAGAAAAAGCTGCCGAAATTCTTTGTAAAATATAATCTGTTTTCACCTTTTAATTTACAAGCCCGGCAAAATTACATCATCAAATATGGCATATCTGTTTTAACAACACTCAATCATGGAAAACCTTACAGTTACTGTCATTCAAAGTGATTTGGCCTGGGAAAACAAGGCAGAAAACAATTCCCGCTTCGATAAAAAGATAGCCTCCATAACAGAAAATACCGACTTAATTGTTTTGCCTGAAATGTTCAACACCTCCTTCAGCATGAACTCTGAAAAAATGGCTGAAAAAATGGAAGGCGAAACGATGTTAATGATGGCTCATTGGGCTAAAACAAAAAATGCTGTTATTACCGGTAGCCTCATAATAGAAGATAACAAACAGTTCTTTAATCGCTTAATATGGATGAGACCCGATGGATCTTATGATTATTATGATAAAAGGCATTTGTTCAGAATGGCCGACGAAAATAAGCATTACGCCTTTGGCAAAAAAAAGTTGGTGGTTGAACTAAAAGGATGGAAAATATGCCCTCTCATATGCTATGACCTGCGATTTCCAGTATGGTCTAGAAATAAACAGGAATACGATTGTCTGATTTATGTCGCCAACTGGCCCGAAAGAAGAAACCATCCCTGGAAAACACTCCTAATGGCTCGTGCCATAGAAAACATTTCTTACACTATAGGCGTCAACCGCATTGGCCTGGACGGCAATGGCATAGCCTTC
>CANHPJ010000124.1 GCA_947462515.1 Bacteroidota bacterium
CTTTGATTGATTATAATGTCAAAAATGCGATTATAGCACCTAAAATTATAGTTATAAACTTATAAATGTTGAATCTGTGATTCTCACTGCTTTCAAATAAAATTGTGGTAGATATGTGCAAAAATATTCCTATCACAATTGCCAGTGTCTTATCAAAATAAAGAGAGATATTACTCACCAATTGTTCTCCAACTAAGTAACTTATTATAACTCCCAAAGGTGACATTAATGCTAAAATAGCAAGTAGTGTAATCGCTCTTTTTTTACTTATCCCAGCCTGTAAAAATGTGGTCATTAATACTATCGATACCGGTATTTTATGTAAAATTATTCCCAGCAGTAAAGGGCTCCCCTCTGCAAAATGCGACTTTTCTCCTGCATGGTTCTCGAATCCGAAAGCGAGTGGCATTCCCTCCACAAGTGAATGTATACAAAGACTGATCATCATTGCGAGTGGGAAATGATTTTTTCCATGATCATGATCCGCAATATGCGAATGACCGTGTTCCACACCTTCTGAAAAAAGTTCAAGTAATATTTGAAGAAAAAAGCCAATTAAAATATACAGTCCAATGCTTGAATCATTGTTTATATATATTTCTGGTATTAAATGTAAAAAAGTTAAAGCAAGTAGATAAGCTCCGCTAAATGAAGTTAGAAGCTTAATGGTGTTTTTTTTGTTTTTCTTTATCAGAAAAACAGAAAGGCCACTTAAAAAAACGGTGACAAATAAACTTGAATATACTATATAATTCATTTTTTTGAGATACTGATTTTGAAATGTATTATTCTTTTATCGCTATAATTATTAACCTGTCGGAATTTAATTCATCAAATGTATTTAAATCGTAATCGCCCAACAAATTAATTATTTTGAGACCTGTTTGGTTTAAATAATCCTTGAAATTCTCCAGAGTAATTATTTTAACTTTTTCTTCAAAATATAATTCTTTATTCTGGTCAATTAATTCTATTTTTTTTATAAGGAATCCGTTTAGAACTGCTCTTGAAATCTTGAAAATTATTCCGTCTATTATTTTTTCTTCTTTCGGTTTCAAATTCGCAATAACTTTTCTAATATTCATAAAGTCAATTACAACTACCCCTTTTTTTTTCAATCCTAATGATATATTTTTTAAAACGTCAATGTTTTCACTATCACTTTCAAAATACCCAAAACTAGAAAAAAAGTTAAATGTATAATCGAAATAATTCGTCTTAAAAGCAAGCCTCATATCATTTACAAAAAAATCTAAGCCTACTTTTTTATGTTTTGAAGCTTCAAGAATGCTTTCTTTAGAAAGATCGGTTCCGATTACATTGAATCCTTTTGCGTTTAGCTGTATAGAATGTCTTCCTTTACCACATGCTAAATCCAAAATTTTTGAATTTTTTGGAATAACTAGAAAATCGCACAAGTTATTGATAAAGAACTCAGCTTCCTGATTATTCCTGTTTTTGTATAATATATGGTAATAGTGTGAGTTAAACCATGATTCAAACCAGCTTAATTCTGTTTTTTTAGTCATATTATTTTTTTGTAAAAGTATTTAAATTTAATTTCAATTATGTTCTTTTGTCTAACAAAGCAGTTTCTTTGGTTTAGAAAATTAACTTTTTAATTCATACTTTTATCAAAAAAAACAAGTGAAAAAAAGTATTTTAATTTTATTTTTCGTTTTATCCAATCTCATCTTTTCTGAATCTATTGCCCAAGATATAAAATTCAGTCGTGTCAACGCAGAAAATGGGTTGTCAGCTAACTCTGTTTTTGCCATTGAGCAGGATCAAAAAGGTTTTCTTTGGTTTGGAACCGAAGTAGGTCTTAATAAATATGATGGCAAAAAAATTACTATCTACCAAAATAACATTAAAGATTCTAATAGCTTATCTGATAATCTTGTCAGGACTTTATTTTCCGATAAAAATGGCGTTTTGTGGATTGGTACAGACGGAGGGGGATTGAATTTTTACGATCCAGTTAAAAATAATTTTAAAAAATTTATTTGGTCTAAAAATTCTAAAAACTGTCTTTCCAATAATACTGTTAGAAGTATTGTGCAAGATTTGGATGGTCTGTTATGGATAGGCACCGATAATGGTTTAAACTCTTTTAATTCCAAAACTGGTCAGTTCGTTAACTATATAAACGATCCTGAAAATATAAACTCTATTCCAAATCACCAGATTTATACTCTTTTTGTCGACAAAAAAGGAATAATTTGGATTGGTACATCTAAATCAGGTCTTATTTCTTTTGATAAGAAAAAAAACAAATTTGAATCTTACTCTGAATTGTCTTCTAAAATTGGAAAAAATGACAAAGAGTACTCTAAAATTAAATCAATTTATGAGGATTCTAAAAATAATTTATGGATAGGAACCGAAGGTGGACTCTGTCAGTTAGATCGGTCTACTGATAAATTTTTATTTTTTTCTGATCAGATAAATTGTCCTGAATTTCTTAAAAAAGCCTCCGTTTTTTCAGTAATGGAAGAATCTCAAGGAGAAATATGGATTAGCACTAAAACATATGGATTAATAATTTTTAACCCGAAAAAAAACAGCTTCAGGAATCTTGTAAATGAAGTTGCCAACAAAAATAGTATTTCAGCCAATGATCTTTATTGTGTTTTTGAAGATAAAGCAAAATCATTATGGGTAGCTACTGTTACCCATGGACTTAGTGTTTTTCACAGAACTTCGGGACAGTTTGGAATAAATTTGGTCGAACCTGATAATCCTTATGGCATACAGTCTCCATCTATGTGTTTTTTGGAAGATGGCAAAGGTCTTTTGTTTTTAGGTTCATATGGTTCAGGAATTTATGTTAAAGATCTTTTAACTAATGAGTTGGTTAATTATAACTCAGAAAAAAACAAATTATCTAACAATATACTATCTCTTTTTGATGATAATAAAGGAAATGTTTGGATTGGCAGCTGGGGAAAGGGCTTTAATTTCTTTGATAAAAAAACCAAAGCATTTTCCAAACCGTTTAACAGCGAAAATTCAAGCTTGACCAATGACAATGTAACGTGTATGCATCCAAAAGGTAATTCTCAAGTTTGGATTGGTACGTTAAATGGATTGAATTTGTTTGACTTAAATACTCGTAAAATAGTAAAAACTGTCACTCAGGCAGATGGTCTTTCGGCCAAAGGCATTTATTGTCTTTATCAAGATAAAGACAGCCTTTTATGGATAGGAACCAGGGGGGGTGGCTTGAACAGTCTTAATCTGAATTCTGGTAAAATTATAACGTATCAAAAATCCGAAACGGAAAACTCTATAAGTAACGATAAAGTAACCAGTATTCATGAAGATTTAAAAGGGAATCTTTGGATAGGAACCTATCAAGGTCTAAATAAGTTTAATAAAAAAACTAAAAAATTTACTTACTATTTTGAAAAAGATGGACTTTCCCACGATAAGATCTTTGGAATTATTCAGGATAATAATGAAAACCTGTGGATAAGTACCCATAAAGGATTGTCTAAATTAAATACCAGGATTCAATCCGAAAATGAGAAGGCATTTATAAATTATTACTCTATAGATGGGCTTCAAAGTAATGAATTTAATCAATGCGCATATCATAAAGGAAAAAGTGGCAAATTTTATTTTGGAGGAATAAATGGATTTAACTCATTTTTCCCTGATAAAATAATTGAAAATTTACACAAGCCCCCAATTGTAATTACCTCTTTTTCTAAATTCCGAAAGGAAGTTGTTTTGGATACTGCTATTACTTGTAAAAAATTCCTTGAACTCTCTCATCGCGACAACTTTATTGAATTTGAATTCGCCGCTCTTGATTATTTGCTTCCTGAAAAAAATCTATACTCCTTTAAAATGGAGGGTCAAGACGAAAACTGGACAACACCTTCTTACAGAAATTATGCAAGTTATACTAATTTAAGTGGTGGTGACTATGTCTTTCGTGTAAGAGGTTCCAATAATGATGGTGTATGGAATAATGAAGGAACCTCAATTTTAATTCGGGTTAATCCTCCGTTTTATAAAACGGCCTGGTTTATCATACTTATTGTATTACTGACCATTTGTATAATTGCATTCTACATTAAATATCGAACCGATAAGATAGAAAATGAGAAAAAAATATTAGAGGAAAAAGTACAGGAGAGAACCATAGAATTAGCTGAAAAAAATAAAGATATTACCAGCAGCATTCATTATGCTCAAAGAATTCAAAACGCAATTCTGCCTGATTTGGAATACTTTAATAATAGTTTTCCCGATTCTTTCATACTGTATAAACCTAAAGATATTGTTAGTGGCGATTTTTACTGGTTTTCTGAAATAAAGGGTAAAAAAATCTTCGCTGTGGTAGACTGCACCGGCCATGGTGTTCCAGGAGCATTTATGAGTATGATTGGTCACAATCTTCTGAACCAAATTGTTATTGAAAAAGGAATTATTGATTCTGATCAAATATTAAATGAACTAAACAATGGGGTTCAAAAATCCTTAAAACAAGATGTCGAAAACTCTCGCACCACAGATGGTATGGATGTGGTGCTATGTGTTTATGATGAATCTGAAAATACTATATGTTTTTCCGGCGCCTACAGACCTTTATATATTTTAAACAACCAACAATTGAGAATTATTGATCCTAATAAATTCCCTATCGGCGGCAATCAGTTCGATGAGAAAAGAGTTTTTTCAAGTTCTAAGATTGATATAAGTTCAGGAGATGCTTTTTACCTTTTTTCTGATGGATATGCCGATCAATTCGGAGGGGAATCAGGTAAAAAGTTTATGACTAAAAGATTTCAGAATGTTCTTAGGGAAATAAATCATTTGCCAATGCCTCAGCAAAGCATCATTTTAGAAAAAACTATTTCTGAATGGATGGGAAATGAACCACAAGTAGACGATATTTTGATTGTTGGAGTAAAATTTTAGTTTTTGATCACCTGATTTTTGTATAAAAATATTTTTGTTGTTTATTAGTCGAAAAAAAAAATTAAATTTGTGTTATATCAATCATCTAAATAGTTCGTTATGAATAAATTTAAATCCCTCAAAACACTCTTTTTTGCCTCATCCGTAATATTATTGAGTTATGCTTGTGAAAAATTAGAGCAAGATAAAGTCGATACAGAAACTCAATCTGCTGTTGATAATGCTATCGCAGAAGGTTCTTTTACACAAATATTTCCTGTGATAAATGATATAGGAGTAAATGACGATGGAATAGAAAAAAATTCATTGGGTGGTGATACAGCTTGCTACACTGTAACTGATTACAAGGACAGTGTTATAATTGATTTTAAAAATGGCTGTGTTGATGAATTAGGAAGGTTAAGAAGAGGAATTATAAAGGCTGATTTTAATGGTAAATGGAAAGATATCGGAGCTACTGTGGTAGTTACGTTTAGGGATTTTGAAATTGATTTGATGAAATATGAAGGTCAAATTATTTTTTCACGCGATGGTCTGTATAAATTTACCCGTAAGATTCAGGGTGGTAAATTGATTCATCCAGACTGGTCAATTCTTTATGATGGAAATCAAACAATTGAACAAACCGAAGGTTATACTTCTGATCTAGCAATTAAAGACACTGTTTCTTTTGATAATGTTTTTAAATTTACAGGAAAAACAAGTGGTACCAACAGAAAAGGTCTAAAATATACATCCGAAATTACAGTTCCTATTATCAAAAAAGAAAGTTGTAAATACATTCAAAGTGGTATTTATCAGATAACCCCTGATAGCCTGCCTTCAAGAATCATTAATTTCGGTGATGGAACTTGTGATTCTAAAGCTACTGTTACTGTTAATGGTAAAGTTACCGAAATTAAATTAGAATAATTTTCACTTTAAATTCTAGAAATGATTTAGTTGTCATTTTTTTAGTTTAATTTGTAGCAAGTTTTATTAATAGTATTTCCAAGGCATAATTTTAAAACTATGATGTTAGATATA
>CANHPJ010000125.1 GCA_947462515.1 Bacteroidota bacterium
ACTCGTATGCCATAATTAAAAAGCGGTATTAGGTATCTATTGTTTATTTTAAAGAGAATGAAAAATATAGAATCATTTTTTTCGAAACATATAGTTGCAAAGATTCATTCAATGTATTTGGTGATTTTTCCTCCGAGTATTTAAGTCAAAGAAGAATTTCTATTAGAACAAATCCCAATCTTCGAATTCATTTCTGATATGCTTATAGCTGGACATTTCGTTTTGTTTTATTGGGCTGACATTTTTGAATTTTCAATGAGCGGAAAGGTTTTAAAACAACATCAATTAGTTCCTAAACTCTTTCTTTTAAGATTTAATTAACGACATAAAATTGAAAAAAATTCAAAATCTAATCGTTACGGATACTTTAAGCAATCCTTATTTAATTGTTGCATAAAATTTTTGATAAAACAGCAATTCGAAAATTACCATGCACGTTAAAATTTAACATTCTATTAAGACAATTGGTTATGAATTGTTTAATAACGAACAAATACCATAGACAAAAAACCACAAATAATTTGATTTACAGATGCTTATAAACATTAAATCAGTTTAAGCAAAAGAAACCAAACAAAAAGGAAACTTAACCTTTGTTTAACAATACATTAGTTTTAGAATAATTCCTTTGCAAAAGGAAACTATAATCACTAGCAGTTATTCAATACTTTATCTATAAATTAAAAAGTATAAAATGATAATCATATCACCGAAATCAACATTTTTTTTTACTGAAACAGATACAGCAAAGAATTGATTTTGAAAGTTTTCGACTGAATTACAGATAAAAATAAATTTTCAAACAATCGTATTTTTAAACCTAAGTAAAAACTCAAAAATTTTAAAAACCCTGATGATGGAAAAAAGAGAAGTTGAATTAGTTGTAATATCCGATATACATATGGGGACTTATGGATGTCACGCGGAAGAATTGCTAAGGTACCTAAAAACAATAAAACCAAAAAAAATCATTTTAAATGGAGATATAATAGACATATGGCAATTTAACAAAAGGTATTGGCCACAAACTCATATGCAGGTAATAAAATACTTGATTGACATGATTGGGCAAGGCATTCCTGTTCATTATATAACAGGCAACCATGATGAAATGCTTAGAAAATTTGTAGGTCTGGAACTCGGCTCCTTCAAGATTTCAAATAAGCTGGTACTGGAATTAGATGGCAAACAGGCATGGATTTTTCATGGCGATGTATTTGATGTCACTATGAAACATTCTAAATGGCTTGCCAAATTGGGAGCCATAGGATACGATATATTAATACTGATAAACAGATTAGTAAATCTGATTTTAAAAAGTTTTGGCAAAGAAAAAATATCCTTATCAAAAAAAATAAAAAACGGGGTAAAAAGTGCCGTAAAATTCATTAATGATTTTGAAACAACTGCGGCAGAAATCGCAATAAGCAATTCATACGATTATGTAGTTTGTGGCCATATACATCAACCTTTGATAAAAAAAATAAAAACTGACAAAGGCGAAGTAACTTATTTAAATTCAGGTGATTGGATAGAGAATTTAACGGCATTAGAATATGATAAAGGAATATGGAAAATTTACAATTATTATGATGATCATAAAGCGATGTCAAGTCAGATTACCGCTAATGATAATGTAACATTAAAAAGTAATCAGCTCTTTGAGAATTTATTAACGGAATTCAAGCTGATGAAACAATAATTTCAACACTGTAAACAAATGAAAATTTTATATGCCATTCAGGGCACAGGCAATGGACATGTATCCAGAGCTAAAGAAATAATTCCCATACTGCAAAAAAAAGGAGATTTAGACATATTGATAAGCGGCATACAATCTGATTTAGACTTGGGTTTCGAGATTAAATATAATTTCCATGGTTTGAGTTTTATTTTTGGAAAAAAAGGTGGCATTGACTATTACCAGACTTATGCTAAAAACAGGGTTAGAAAATTTCTTAATGAAATAAAAAGTTTGTCGGTAAATGAATATGACTTAATAATTAGTGATTTTGAACCTATTTCGGCTTGGGCAGCAAAAAGAGCAAAAAAAAACTGCATTGGCCTAAGCAATCAAAGCGCTGTATTATCATTGAATGCGCCTCAACCCAAATTTAAAGATCCGGTGGGACGACTAATATTAAAAAGATATTGTCCGGTGAGTAAATCATATGGTTTTCATTTCGAAAGGTACAATGAGGACGTATATACTCCAATAATACGAAGCGAGGTAAGAAATTTAAAAAATGAAAACAAAGGTCATTATACGGTTTACCTTCCTGCCTTTGAGGATAAAAAAATCATCAAACGTCTATCAGAATTCAGTCATATTAAATGGGAGGTGTTTTCCAAGCATAGCAATGTGGAATATCAGGTGGAAAATATAAAAATAAAGCCTATTACCAATTCGGATTTTCTTCAAAGTATGAGCTCTTGCGAGGGAATATTATGCGGTGCGGGATTTGCAACACCATCGGAGGCGATTTTTTTAAAGAAAAAACTAATGGTTATTCCAATGAAGATGCAATATGAACAGCAATGCAATGCTCAGGCTTTAAAAAAATTAGGAGTTCCGATGATTAAGTCCTTAAAGAAAAAACACATTCCTCAAATTGATAAATGGATCGCTTTTGGAAAGCCTTTAGATTTACATTATCCAGACTTGACAGAAAGTATTATCAATCGGATAATAAAAGAAAACGTTAAGATTTAAGGGGGAGAGAAATTCAATAAGTCTCTACCAAATTTGACTGAATCGATCGTTAGAAATACTTAAATAATTTAAAAAAACTAAAAATTGAGAAGAAATGATTTTGGAGAAAATTTTATCTGGGGAATAGCTTGTTCAGCCTATCAGATAGAAGGGGCTCATAATATAGATGGAAAAGGAATTTCCATATGGGATGTGTTTTCAGAAAAAAGAAACAAAATTGCCAATAGAGAAGATGGAAAAACAGCATGTGATTTTTACCATCGCTATCCGGAAGATTTAGCAAATATAAAATCCTTAAACATACCGAATTTCCGATTTTCAATAGCATGGACAAGGCTAATACCTGAAGGTACCGGAAAGATAAATTACAAGGGAATTGATTTTTACAACAAAATAATTGATGGCTGTATTGAGTTAGGTATAACTCCCTGGATTACCCTTTATCATTGGGACTTACCCTATTATCTGGAGCTAAAGGGAGGCTGGACCAACCGAAGTATTATACAATGGTTTGAAAATTATGTGGAGTTGTGCGTGCAACAATTTGGAGATAGAGTAAAACATTGGATGGTATTAAATGAGCCTGTTGCTTTTACAGGAGCAGGATATTTTCTAGGTATTCACGCACCGGGAAAAAGGGGAGTAGAAAATTACCTGTCGAGTGTTCACCATGCGGCACTTTGCCAGGCAGAAGGAGCAAGAATCATAAAAGGTTATTATCCAAATTCTCAGGTAGGAAGTACCTTTTCATATTCACATGTAGATGCGCACACAGAAACGAAAAAGGATTATTTAGCCGTCGAGAAAATAGATGCGCTTTTAAACAGATTATTTATTGAGCCATCGCTTGGAATGGGTTATCCTACAGAAAAACTGCCATTTTTAAATAAAATAGAAACATTCATTAAACCTGGTGATTACAAGAGATTACAATATAATTTTGATTTTATAGGATTACAAACCTACACGCGAGAAGTGGTTAAGCATTCCTTTTTTACGCCTGTAATTAATGCTGTTCCTGTTAACGCAAAAGAAAGAAACGTTTCAAGAACACTTATGAATTGGGAGATTCATCCACCGTCAATTTATCAAGCGATAAAAAGAATGGATAGTTATAGTGGTGTAAAAAAGATTTACATTACAGAAAATGGAGCGGCATTTAATGACATAATTATAGATAATTCTATTCAAGATCAGCAGAGGATAAAATACCTGGATACACACTTACAGGAGGTATTAAGGGCGAAAGAAGAAAACATGAAAGTAGAAGGGTATTTTGTTTGGTCATTAACCGATAATTTTGAGTGGGCAGAAGGTTATCACCCCCGATTTGGATTAATTTATGTTGATTTTAAAACACAAAAAAGGATTATAAAGCAGTCCGGTTATTGGTATAAAAAATTTCTTGAAAACAGAAACTAGTTTATTACTTTGGGCTAGTATTGTCTGTGAGATCGATGAGCGGTTTCTTCAAGAGCTCTTTTTTAAGCGCTCTATTGTGTATTGACAATAAAATGGAGGGCAAAAGGACAATATTAGTAAACATTGCGACTAATAGTGTTATGGATATAAGAACGCCAAGAGCCACTGTACCGCCAAAACTTGAGGCAGCAAAAATAGCAAAACCGCTGAATAATATTACAGAAGTATAAATCATACTTAATCCTATCTCTTGTATCGTGGAGGTTATCGCCTCTTCGGCATTTTTTCGTTTCTTCTTTAACTCATTTCTATATCGAGTTAAAAAATAAATGGTACCATCAGATGAAATACCAAATGCAATACTAAAAATTAGAATAGTTGACGGTTTAAATCGAATTCCCATATATCCCATTATACCTGCAGTAATAATAAGTGGGATTATACAAGGCAGTTTTGAAAGCAAGATAATTCTGAAAGACCTGAACAAGGCAAATCCTACGATGGTTATCAATAAAATTTCAATCAATAAACTTTCGAATAAATTGCGAAGCAAATAGTCATTTCCCTTTAAAAACATTAAGCAATGTCCTGAAAGTTTAACCGCATAATCATCGGGAGAAAAAATTGAGTCAACACGAGGCTGCAACTCATCCACAAGTTGCTTGATTCTCTCTGAACCTACATCGGCAATCTGATAACTGACTCTTGTATGCTGTTTTGTGGAATCCAAAAACGAGCTGAATTTATTTTCACTTCCCTTAACTGTATTATTGTACTGGCTTAATTTTTGAAGTTCGGAAGGTGCAGGAAGAATATAAAATTTTGGGTTCCCATCCTTGTATGCCTGATAAGAAAATTTAAGTCCTTCCACTATAGAAAGAGGCCTAGAAAATTCAGGATACTCTTCCATGAGCTTTTCAAGTCTTTTGATTTTATAGAGCGTTTTTGCGTTGTCAGAAAAAACTCCATTTGGCTTTTTAGTATCAATGAATATTTCGAAAGGAAGTACACCTTTAAAATTAGATTCAAAAAATTTTAAATCAGTATAAATAGGATCCTTTTGCGGTAAATCATCAACAATAAAACCAATGACATTAATTTTAGTTATGCCATACAAAGATATCAGAGTGATAATTATTACTGATGTGTAAACCGTTTTTCTATGATATTTTACAATTCTTGTTATCAGTTCAAGAATCAAATTGACGTTTTTAGCCTCCAGATGCTTTGTTTGTTTATGCTTTGGAATAGGCAAGAAACTAAGAATTATAGGTATTAGGATGAGCGTTATAAAATAAGTTGTAATAACGTTAATAGCAGCTACAACACCAAATTCAACCAATAATGAACTATGTGTAAAGTAAAGTACTCCAAAACCAATTGCGGTTGTTACGTTGGCTAAAAATAGGGTACCTCCCATAGAATTCATCATAAAGTAAATCGCTTTGAAGCGATTACCATGCTTAATAATTTCAGATTGAAACTTATTAATCAGAAACACACAGTTGGGAACCCCAATGACCATAATTAAAGGAGGAATTAAACCGGAAAGCAGTGTGATTTTATAATTGAAAATTACAATTGTACCTATTGACCATATAACACCAACCGTTACTGCTATTGTAGAGAAAAAGACTACTGAAAATGATCTGAAGAACAACCACAAAATAATAGATGTAACCAAAACAGCAAGAGCCAAAAAGAGATACATTTCTTTTGAGACTTTTGCCATGAAGGCCGTACGAATGTATGGCATACCGGAATAGTATATTTTAAGACCATATTTCTGAGAAAATTTTTCTGCTTCG
>CANHPJ010000126.1 GCA_947462515.1 Bacteroidota bacterium
ACCTCAAATTAGGAAACGACAGTAATATTGTTGTTCATTCTGACATCTCTGAAGATGACATCATTCCCGTCTCCTACTTATTTAGAGAATTTGATCAAATGCCAGATATTGAAAAAAGAGCCCTAAGTATGTGCAAGGGAAAAACGCTTGATGTGGGCGCGGGTGCAGGACCTCATGCTTTATGGCTGCAAAAAAACGGAATAAATACAACCGCTATTGACACTTCTCAAGGTGCCGTTAAAACAATGCTTGAAAGAGGAGTTAATGATGCTGAAAACATTGATATAAAAGCACTAAAAGATAGAAAGTACGATACAATTCTATTGCTGATGAATGGAATAGGTATTGCAGGAAAACTAACCTATATACCTAAATTTCTGAAACATTTAAATAGTTTGTTGAATGAAAATGGCCAAGTAATAATTGAATCAACTGATATAAAATATATGTTCATGGAAGATGACGGTTCCATGTGGGTAGATGCAAACAAAAAATATTATGGCGAAGTGAAATACCAAATGCAATATAATGACACCAAGGGAGAAAAATTTGACTGGTTATTTATCGACTTCAATACTTTAAGCGATTTTGCTAAAAAAAATGGTTTTAAATCTGAACTTATTGTAGAAGGGGAAAACCATGAATATATAGCACAACTTATCAAGATTTAACTTTTTGAATAGAGATGTTGATAAACTATTACACAGAACAAAGCACTGAAAAACAATCGAATAACCAATTAAAAAGAAGTTAAAAACAAAGTTTTATACACAAAAGCATTAAAAAAAGGCATAACTTTTTTATATTTGCGTAAGTAAATTTTAAAAACGATTTTTATGTTCGGAAAAAACGAAGGAAACACCAACAAAAACAACAATATAAATCCTGATTCAATAAACAGAATTGTTGCTGGTACAACAATAAAGGGAGACATTGAATCTGATAGCATAATTAGAATTGATGGTAGATTAGAAGGATCAATTAAAACAAAAAGCAAATTGGTAGTAGGAGAAACAGGAATTATTGATGGTGACGTAATTTGTGAAAACGCTGATATTTTTGGAACAATAAAAGGACAAATCAATGTTTCTGAATTACTGTCTTTGAAATCAACTGCAAAACTAACAGGAGATATAATATCCAATAAACTTGCCATAGAACCTGGAGCGCAATTTAGCGGTTCTTGCAGCATGGGTGCGGTTATCAAGGACATTAAACATGGAGACAAATCCCAACAAAAAGAAAAATCAGCATAAAGACGATGACAAACAGAGCTATGCAAAATATGCAGGCATTGTTTTTCAAATGGGCTTAGTTATTGGCATAGGTGTTTGGGCTGGTGTAAAACTCGACGAATATTTCAAAAATGAAGTCCCATTATATACAATAATTTTATCTCTCGTTTCTGTATTTGCATCTATGTATTTAGTTCTTAAGGATTTTATTAAAAAAGATTAATATTTTAAACTTTGAATCACTTAGTTCTATTTAGCATAAAATCAACAATAATAGCAACAATTACATACTTAATTATTCTAGCAGGATCCATATGGTTTCCTGCTTATTTTTTATATGAAAACCAGCTACTAATTATTCTTTACTTTTTATCAACAAGTATAATTGGGCATGCAACAATCTCATTACTTGGAAAAAAAGCGGAAAGATTCACATTAGTATACATGTCGGTTTCGACAATAAAACTCTTAATTTCGTTTTCAATAGTTGCTTTTATAGCTACAAAGTTCAAGGAAACCGGACTTTTTTTCGCATTAAATTTTCTAACCGCATATTCAATCTTTACCTTTTTTGAAATAAATGAATTCGTAAAATTTTTGAATAAAACCAAATAGCAAACCATTTTTTTGATTCTGAATAAGGAAAGTTTAGCTTAAAAAAAAGTGATATTTATTTTAAATCTTACATTAATTCCATAAGTTTGCACTCGCAAATAAAAAGCAAGACATTTTAATAATGATAAATAGAACATTATTCTCGATAAGTAAGCCGATAATAGCCAACATAGCTATTGCATTTTTTGTCTTAATAAGCTTAAATTCAAGGGCAACTGACACGGCTTCGGTAGCAGATCATGCTGTTGATCACTTAACTGATTCAACACATAACACAACACACGACCAAGGAGATAAACCTTTTGATCCAACAGAAGTGATATTTGAGCACATTTCTGATGCTCATGAATGGCATTTATGGGGAGATCACCATAATCCGGTATCTATACCCTTGCCTATTATTTTATACTCTGACAAAGGCTTGGAAGTTTTTATGTCAAGAGAATTTCATCATGGTGAAGCGATTTATAAAGGAAAAAACAACTACAAACTTTTTAAAGTAAACAACAAAATAAAGATAGTAAATGAGCTTGGCGAAGTTGATGAACAAAAAACCGCAAAATTAATTGACATATCTATTACTCAACATGTAGCTTCAATGCTTCTTGGGGTATTTATAATTTTCTGTATTTTTCTTACTGTTGCTTCGAATTACAAAAAAAGAGGTATTTCAGCTCCTAAAGGAATCCAATCTTTTATTGAACCTCTAATCATATTCGTTCGCGATGACATTGCTAAACCAAATATTGGCCCGAAAGCTGAACGTTTTTTACCATTTCTATTAACAATCTTTTTCTTCATCTGGGTAAATAACTTATTAGGTCTTATCCCATCGGGTGCAAATTTCACAGGAAACATCTCTGTTACATTAGTTCTAGCAACTGTTACGTTAATAGTTACAAACGTAAATGGCAATAAAGATTACTGGAAACACATCTTGCTACCTCCGGTTCCTTGGTGGCTATACCCCATCATGATACCTGTTGAGATTATTGGTGTTATATCAAAACCTTTTGCATTAATGATCAGGTTATTCGCCAACATAACCGCTGGACACATTATAATAATCAGTTTAATTTCCTTAATTTTCATTTTCAAGACTATCGCAATTTCACCAGTGTCAATAGCATTTGGTTTGTTCATGGATGTTCTTGAATTACTTGTAGCATTTTTACAGGCTTATATCTTCACTATGCTTACTGCTTTGTTCATAGGAACAGCAGTTGCAGAGCACGAACATGATCATTCACATGACAACGAACATGCTCACCATTAATTTGTATTTTTAACCAATAATAAATAAAAATCATGACAGGAAGTATCGCAGCAATAGGTGCCGGATTAGCAGTATTAGGTGCTGGTTTAGGAATTGGCAAAATTGGTGGTTCAGCAATGGAAAGTATTGCTCGTCAACCAGAAGCAGCCTCAAAAATTCAAACTGCAATGATTATTGCAGCAGCGTTAATTGAGGGTGTTGCTCTTTTCGCAGTAGTAGTTTCTCTACTTGCAAAGTAAAAAACAATAAGCCTGTTGCGGTTGGCAACAGGCTTTATTTATTTTAAATTGAACATTTAAAAATAAATTCATCAAATAAAATATAATATGGAATTAATTACCCCCAGTATAGGTTTAGTATTTTGGACTACCATCGTTTTCGTCCTTTTAATCATCCTACTAACTAAATTTGCATGGAAGCCTATCTTAGCTGCCATAAAAGAAAGAGAAAACTCCATTGAGCAAGCATTAAATGCTGCTGAAAATGCTAAAAAAGAAATGCAACAGCTTCAAGCTGACAATGAAAAATTCATGAGAGAAGCCAGAGCTGAAAGAGATTTGCTTTTAAAAGAAGCAAGAGACGCTAAAGATGCCATGATTGCAGAGGCTAAAGGAAAAGCAAACTCAGAAGCTGAAAAAATTATCAAACAAGCTCGCGAAAGCATCAATCTTGAAAAACTTGCTGCTATAAACGAACTTAAAACTTCTGTTGGAATATTAGCAGTAGAAATTGCAGAAAAAATCATTAATCAACAATTATCATCAGACGATAAACAAAAATCGCTTGTAAGTAATTTGTTGCAAGAAGCTAATTTGAATTAATAGCCTAATTTTTAAGGAGTATGAAAGATACAAAAGTTGCTTCGAGATACGCAAAATCATTACTTGACCTGGCTTTGGAACAAGGCAAATTAGAACAGGTGAAAAATGATATGCAAACAGTTTATGATAGCATAAAGGGCTCTAGAGATTTGGAATTACTTTTTATTAATCCGATAATAAAGACTGATAAAAAAATTGAAGTAATCAAAGCAATATACGGAGGTAATATAAGTGAATTAAGCTTCAAGTTTATGGTATTGATTACTGATAAAAAACGCGAAAGCTATATCCATGCTATTTCGGAAGAATTTTTAAATCAATATAAAACTCATAAGAAAATTTTAACTGCAGTTATAACAACCACGTTTGGGTTGGATAGTCGCTTAAGAAACGAGGTTCTTGACTTAATCAAAAAAGACACTAACCAGGAGATTGAACTTATTGAAAAGACAAACCAAGATTTAATTGGTGGGTTTATTTTGAATATCGGTGGAAAAAGAATAGACTCAAGTGTTTCAGGTAAATTAGCAAAACTAAAAAAAGCATTCACTGAAAACCCTTATATTAAAGAAAATTAATTACCAGTTTTATAGAATAATAAGCAAATTAAACTAAATAGAAAATGGCGGAAATTAAACCAGCAGAAGTATCTGCAATCTTAAGACAGCAATTAGCCGGCTTTAAATCGGAAGCCGAACTAGAAGAAGTGGGTACTGTTTTACAAGTAGGTGATGGTATTGCTCGTATTTATGGATTAACAAAAGTTCAGTCAGGAGAATTAATTGAATTTGAAAACGGACTTAAAGCTATCGTTCTTAACCTTGAAGAAGATAACGTTGGTGCTGTTCTTTTAGGTTCTTCTGATAGTCTTAAAGAAGGTGATATTGTTAAAAGAACCAGAAAAATTGCCTCTATAAACGCAGGTGAAGGAATGCTTGGTAGAGTTGTAAATACTCTTGGAACTCCTATCGATGGTAAAGGCCCTATTCAAGGTGAAACGTATGAAATGCCCCTGGAAAGAAAAGCTCCCGGTGTAATCTACAGACAACCGGTAACAGAGCCCCTACAAACAGGTATTAAAGCTATTGATGCTATGATTCCAGTTGGTAGAGGTCAAAGAGAGTTAATCATTGGTGACCGTCAAACTGGTAAAACAGCAGTTGCCATTGATACGATCATCAACCAAAAAGAATTCTATGAAAGCGGAGAACCAGTATATTGTATCTATGTAGCCATAGGACAAAAAGGATCTACCGTAGCTAACATCATTCGTACTTTAGAGGAACATGGCGCAATGCCTTATACAATAGTAGTTGCCGCTAATGCTTCTGATCCTGCACCTATGCAATTCTACGCTCCTTTTGCAGGAGTTGCTATCGGTGAATATTTCAGAGACACAGGAAGACCGGTTTTAATTGTTTATGATGATTTGTCTAAACAAGCTGTAGCTTACCGTGAGGTTTCCCTATTATTAAGAAGACCACCGGGTCGTGAGGCATATCCTGGCGATGTATTTTACCTTCACTCCCGTTTACTAGAGAGAGCTGCTAAAGTAAACGCATCTGATGAGATTGCTAAAAACATGAATGACTTGCCTGAATCTATAAAACATTTGGTTAAAGGTGGTGGATCTATCACTGCCCTTCCAATTATTGAAACTCAAGCAGGTGACGTATCGGCATACATTCCTACAAACGTTATCTCTATCACTGATGGTCAGATATTCTTGGAATCTAACCTTTTCAACTCAGGAGTTCGTCCTGCTATCAACGTAGGTATTTCTGTATCGCGTGTTGGTGGTAATGCTCAAATTAAATCGATGAAAAAAGTAGCGGGTACATTAAAACTTGACCAAGCTCAATATCGTGAACTAGAAGCATTTGCTAAATTTGGATCAGACCTTGATGCAGCAACTAAATCAGTACTTGACAAAGGTGCTCGTAACGTTGAAATACTTAAACAAGGCCAATTCTCTCCTTTATCGGTTGAAAAA
>CANHPJ010000127.1 GCA_947462515.1 Bacteroidota bacterium
CCTCTTTTTGGCTGGGACTTAAATATGACTGGTTTATTCAATGTTTTAAATCTAGCAAAGGAAAATAAATCGATAAAAGTATATTGGCCAAGTTCAATAGCTGTTTTTGGACCGTCTACACCCCGAGAAAATACTCCTCAATATACCATCGCAGAGCCAAATACAGTCTATGGCATAAGTAAACTAGCTGGCGAACGTTGGTGTGAATATTATTTTGAAAAGTACGGTGTTGATGTAAGAAGTTTGAGATATCCGGGTTTGATTGGATATAAATCAGCCCCTGGAGGTGGTACTACGGACTATGCAGTGCATATTTTTCATGAAGCATTGAAAAAAGGAAATTATACCTGTTTTTTAACTGAGCAGAGCACCTTGCCAATGATGTACATGCCCGATGCAATAAAAGCTACTTTAGGCATTATGGAGGCAGATGCAGATAAAATTAAAATTAGATCGAGTTACAATCTCTCAGCAATTAGTTTTTCTCCCAAAGAGATTGCTCAAGAGATAAAAAAATATTTGCCTGAGTTCAATATTTCTTATCAACCTGATTTTAGGCAGAATATTGCCGATAGCTGGCCAAAATCGATTGATGACAGCTTTGCAAGGGATCACTGGGGATGGAAACACGATTTTGGTTTGAGTGAGATGGTAGACGATATGTTAAAAAATCTTTCATAAAAATTACTTTTAAGGTAACCTTGAATTTTGAAGTCTCGTTTAAGATTCAAATAAATGCCTTTTAAAAATATCAATTCAGTTAATTGTCATTTTATTATCATTTAGTGTATATTTGTCGTTTGAAAACCTTTAACTTTCTAAAACCACAATTTTTTAAGATGAGAAGACTGTTACTCATTGTTTTCTTTATTACCTATAAGATTAGCATTGCTCAATCTTACGAGATATTTAATCAGGATACAATTAATTTTGTAGATGCGAATAATCTCAAGCAAGGATATTGGATCTTCTTTGGGCGTATGAAAAAAATCCCTGAATACAAGGATGACCAAAAAGTAGAAGAAGGAAAGTTTACAGACAGCAGAAAGGTTGGTATTTGGAAAAAATACTTTCCTAATGGAAATGTAAATCATCAGATTACCTATGAGAATGGAAGGCCAAACGGATATTATATAAATTATTACGAAGACGGAACGCTTCAGGAAGAGGGTAATTGGGTTAACAACAAACAGATAGGTAAGTTCAAAAGATTTCATGAGAACGGAAAGTTATCCCAGGATTTTAATTTCAATGAAACTGGAAAGCGTGAAGGAGTTCAAAAATATTTCCATGAAAATGGTAAGGTAATGATTGAAGGTTCCTGGAATCAAGGAAAAGAAAGCGGTGTTGTAAAGGAATATTATGAAAATGGAGATTTAAAATCAGAGAAAGTATATAGCAATGGGTCTTTTGATGCTGCTGCATCTAAAACTTTCGAACCGGTTAAGCCCCTTCCAAAGCCAGTAGAAAAAATCCCTGAAAATCCAACAGGCACTACAACTCCTCCGGTAGTTAAAGCAGGTGAATCGCTGAATTTAGGTGGAGTTTTTAATGGTGACGGAAAAGCCGTTTTATTCAACAAAAACAAACAAGTTGCCAAGGATGGAGTTTTCCAAAAATATAAGCTCATAGATGGAAAAGAATTCATTTACAACTCCGATGGTATCCTACAAAGAATAGCCATTTATAAAAATGGAATTTATGTGGGAGATGGCTTGATAGAAAAATAATATACTTTATAATCGAATCATTTCCTTAATAAAAAAATTCTCACTTCCTTTGATAGAAAAATTGAACATAAGATTTTAATCTTATGTTCAATTTTATTTATTAAATAATTGATCTAGAAATGCAATCACTGGAAGTCTTCAACACTCTCTCCCGAAAAAAAGAACTATTTGAGCCATTAAATGCTCCCTTTGTTGGATTATATGTTTGTGGTCCTACTGTATATAATGATGTTCATCTGGGCAATTGTCGCACGTTTATCTCTTTCGATTTAATATATCGTTATTTAGTACACTCAGGTTATAAAGTGAGGTATGTGCGAAATATAACCGATGCGGGACATTTAGAAGGTGATCGCGATGAAGGAGATGATAAATTTTCAAAAAAGGCCAAGTTAGAACAACTTGAGCCAATGGAAATAGTTCAAAAATATACTCTTGGTTTTCACGAAGTATTAAGAGAATTCAATACTCTTCCTCCTAGTATTGAGCCTACTGCAACCGGTCATATTTGCGAGCAAATAGAGATGGTTAAAAAAATATTGGCCAATGGCTATGCTTATGAAGTCAATGGAACTGTTTATTTTGATGTTGAAAAATATAACAAACAATATGATTATGGCCAGCTCACCAACAGGCAATTAGAAGATTTAATATCTAATACAAGAGAATTAGGTGGTCAGGATGAAAAAAGAGGACGACTTGATTTTGCTTTGTGGATAAATGCCAAGCCTGAGCACATTATGCGTTGGCCTTCACCCTGGGGTTGGGGCTTTCCGGGATGGCATATAGAGTGTTCAGCAATGAGCAGCAAATACCTTGGCGATGTCTTTGATATACACGGAGGAGGAATGGATTTACAAGCTACTCACCATACCAATGAAATTGCTCAGTCTCAAGCATGCAATCATTCAGCGCCGGTTAAATATTGGATGCATACCAATATGTTGACAGTCAATGGTGTAAGGATGTCAAAAACGGCCGGAAATGGATTTTTACCACACGAATTATTTACAGGTAACCATGATTTACTAGAGCAGGGCTATAGTCCGATGACGGTTCGTTTTTTTATGATGCAGGCGCACTATCGCAGCACGCTTGATTTTTCTAATGAAGCACTTAAGGCTGCTGAAAAAGGCTTGAAAAGATTGCTTGGAAGCATTTCTCTTGCAGAAAAGTTACAGCCATCAGAAAAATCTACTGTAAATATTAAAGAGCTAATTGATAAGTGCTACCAAGCGATGAATGATGATTTTAATTCGCCGATAGTAATTTCTAATCTGTTTGAAGCATCGAGAATAGCTAATTCTGCATTCATAGGGAAGGAACAATTAACTACATCAGATATAGTCGATCTTAAGCTTTTATTTAAACACTTTGCTTTTGATATTTTAGGTTTAAAGCAGGAAATACTATCTGAGAACAATAAGGTATTAGATGATGTTATTGCTGTATTGATAGAAATGCGCCATGAAGCTAAAATGAAAAAAGATTTTGCTGCATCGGATCGTATAAGAGAAGAACTGAAAAAAATAAATATCATACTTAAAGACACAAAAGAAGGAACCATTTGGACTTATGAGGAAGAAATTTAAAATTGTTGTTTTATTTATTTCAGTATTTTCAATTGCATTTTGGTCTTGTGACACAAATAAAACAAAGGAATCCACGGAGAAAAACCCAGAAGATGTCGTTGTTGAAAAACCGAATGTAGCTGTTCCGACCTTTAATCAGGATTCTGCTTTTCTTTATGTTGAAGAGCAGGTTGCATTCGGTCCACGTGTTCCCAATACAGCTAAGCATGATCAATGTGCTGCTTATTTGATCAATAAGCTAAAATCATTTGGTTTAAGTGTCATTGTTCAGGAAGCAAAAGTTAAAGCATTTGATAATAGCACTTTAAATATAAAAAACATTATTGCTGAACTTAACCCTGAGGCTACGGAGCGAATTTTGCTTACAGCACACTGGGATACCAGGCCATGGGCAGATCAGGATATAAAAGAAAAGAATAAACCCATTCTAGGAGCTAATGATGGTGGCAGTGGTGTTGGTGTTTTGCTTGAGGTGGCGAGAATAATAAGCCAAAATAACCCAAGGGTGGGTGTTGATATAATTTTATTCGATGCTGAGGACTATGGTCAGCCAGATGGAACTATGATTGAGCAAAAGTCGGATACTTATTGTTTAGGATCTCAATATTGGTCAAAAAATCTCCATAAGGTCAATTATCGTCCGATATATGGTATATTGTTGGACATGGTTGGAGCTAAAGGAGCAACCTTTACAAAGGAAGGTAATTCAGTATACTACGCACCGGGAATAGTTAGCAAAGTTTGGGCTGCAGCAAATAAAATAGGGTATTCTAATCACTTTGTAAATCTCAATACCGGGTGGATAACAGATGATCACTTATACATTAACTCCCTTGCAGGAATTCCTACTATTGATATTCTTCATCATGATTTGGCCACTCAATCTAATTTTGGGAGTTATTGGCATACTCATAATGACAATATGGAAGCAGTAGATAGAAATACTTTAAAAGCAGTAGGTCAAACCTTGTTGGAAGTTATCTATAATGAGTAAGCAAGTCAAAAAAATTCTTTTCTGAATAGATCAGTCAATATTAAAGGTACATTGCTGCTTCTATCTAGAAATTTTGTTTTGTTGCCTGTGAATTACTTTTTCAATAAAATTATTTATGTCGGAAACACCTAAAAAACTTTTTTTGCTTGATGCCTTTGCATTAATATATAGGGCATATTTTGCTTTCAATAAAAATCCCCGTTACAGTTCTAAAGGACTAAATACTTCCGCCATTTTAGGTTTTACCAATAGTCTTTTAGATGTTTTAAACAAGGAAAAGCCAAGTCATATGGCAGTTGTGTTCGATACTGCAGCGCCTACCATAAGACACGTTGATTTTACCGAATACAAGGCTAATAGAGAGTCTCAGCCTGAAGATATTACACTTTCAATTCCATATATAAAGAGGATAATAGAAGGGTTTAGGATACCAATTATGTTTTCGGATGGTTATGAAGCTGACGACGTAATTGGCACTTTGGCCAAAAAAGCGGAAAAGGAAGGTTTTATAACCTATATGATGACTCCCGATAAGGATTTTGGACAATTGGTTTCAGAAAATATTTTTATTTATAAACCGGCGCGAATGGGCAACGGCGCCGAAGTGATGGGCATAAAAGAAGTTTGCGAAAAATTTAGCATCAGTTCACCCCTGCAGGTTATTGATATTTTAGGGATGATGGGCGATGCAGTGGACAATATTCCGGGAATACCCGGAGTAGGAGAGAAAACAGCCAAAGCTTTAGTTGCTGAGTTTGGCTCCATGGAAAATTTATTAAACAACACACATAAATTAAAAGGAAAGCTTAAGGAGAATGTGGAGGCTAATGTAGACAAGGCCATAATGTCTAAGAGTCTTGCTACCATAATTTTAGATGCGCCTGTAGATTTACATGAAGAATCATTGAGAATAGAAGAACCCGATAAAGAAATTTTAAAGGAGTTATTTACAGAGTTGGAATTCAGAACTCTAGGCAAGAGACTTTTTGGAATGGATTTTGAAGTTTCTATGTCCAAGGTAACTTCTGCAGGAATGCAAATTGATCTTTTTGACTCTCCTGAAGTTGTCGGTCAGCCAATAAAAAGCGATGAATCAAGCATTTTAAATACCATAGAAAACACATCTCATAATTATATTTTAGTTGATAGCGCTGCAAAAAGAAAGGAGCTTATTGATTTACTTACTTCTCAAAGTACTTTTGTTTTCGATTCAGAAACAACATCACTTGATGTAATGGAGGCAGAGCTTGTTGGACTTTCTTTTGCCATTAAAAAGGCAGAGGCTTATTACGTTCCCGTTCCCGAAAACCATAATGAGGCGCAGCAATTAATGAACGAGTTTAAAGCTGTTTTTGAGCATTCGGAAATTGAAAAAGTAGGACAAAACATTAAATATGATATTGCTGTATTAAGCAATTATGGAATAGAGGTTAAGGGAAAATTATTTGACACGATGATTGCTCATTATCTTTTGGAACCCGACCAAAAGCATAATATGAATAGTTTAGCTCAAAATTATCTGAATTATGATCCTGTTTCTATCGAAACTCTTATTGGAAAAAAAGGCAAAGGTCAGGGCAGTATGCGTGATGTAGAGCTTGAA
>CANHPJ010000128.1 GCA_947462515.1 Bacteroidota bacterium
CCTTTTTAGTTCTATTTGACCAGTCATGTATATATGGTGGTGTTCCTCCTGAAACTTCTGCAAATGCAATTCCATCCTTTTTTCCGAAGCAACTAACATCTGTAGTAATTACTTTATGTTTTAAAATTGACTTTTCTTTAATTTCAATAGATGAGCTGTCTTTACATCCAGAACTATCGGAATATGATACAGAATAGAATCCTCCCTTATTAATAGTTTTAGTTGGTAAATTCGAGCCGTCATTCCAAAGCAAGTTTATTCCTGCCGCTACAGTTAAAATCAACTCATCCCCTTTACAGTTTATGGAGTTGTTTCCATTATTAGTAGTAATTGGATGTTTTTTTGCTTTTTTTATGGTAATGTTTCCATTACTGTTTAATGTTCCTACTTCAGCAGGCGAATTGCTTATTACCCTTATCCTATACTTTGAACTAGGTAAAACAGATCCTGGTATTTTTGCTTTTATTATTCCTGCTTGGTTTGATTGCAGTGAGCCTATATTTAAAGGGTTTTCAAACTTACCCGCCGAATCGCTCAGTTGAGCTGTAAAAATATTTGTTGAATCAAAGCTGCAGGTTGCTTGAAAAGGTAAGTCAAATCCTGAATTTACACATATTGAATTGTTGATTTCTCCAGTGTTTATGCATGCTGTTAAATTAACTTTGTATTCCCAAAAATCATTTTTTATATAATTGCCACTTATTCTATCTCCATTTTCACCTGCTCCAATATATATACTATTTCCTATGCTAAAACCCGATGCTTTTAGTCTAACGTTACCTGAAAAATTTTCTCTCTCAGTCCATGAATCAGAAAGGGGATCATATTCCCAAAAATCTTTTTTTAAACCATCGGCTGAGTTTCCTGTTGCTATATAACCTTTGTTTCCAACACTCAAACCTACTGAAAATATTCTCCCGCCAAAATTTACATTGTTTTTTTGAACCCAGCTATCTGATGTAGGATTGTATTCCCAAAAATCATTCAAATACCAGCCATCAGCCCCCATGCCTATGTATCCTTTTCCTCTTATGCTAAATCCGGTAGCTGCAGACCTTGCCTTGCCACCAAAGTTTGCCTTCTGTGTCCAAGCATCATTTGCTGGGTCATATTCCCAAAAATCATTCAAGTCTTTAGTGCTTGCCTTGCCTACTCCTGTGCCTACATAACCTTTGTTTCCAATACTAAAAGATACTGCCTGGCTTCTTGCTAAGCCGGGTAGATTTGCTTTTTGACTCCACATATTGCTGTCTGGGTTAAATTGCCAAAAATCGTTTAAGGCGCTACTATCTGCACCATTTTCTCCCAAACCTAAATAACCTTTATCTCCGATGTTCATACCAATTGCTGAAATTCTTGATGGGCCTGGTAAGTTTGCTTTTTGTGACCATACATCCAATAAAGGATCATATTCCCAAAAGGAATTTTTATAGCTAGATGTATCATGCCCACTACCTATGTATCCTTTGTTACCTATGCTGAATCCAACGCTTCCATTTTTGCCCTCTCCAATAAAATCTGCTTTTCTTTTCCATGCCGCTGAATTAGAAGTGTCAGTGGGAGCTAGGTTTGAAGATGTGTTTATTAAAATGGCTGGCACTATATTGGTTCCATACCCAAACTTATGCCACTGATTTGTTCCAGCTATATAAAACGGAAAAAACGGTTCGTAGTAAATCCCGTTTGAACCCATTGTGGTCAAATAATCAATTTGATTGTCAGCAAGTATCCAAAGGTTTGCATTGTTTTTTTCTAAACAACCCATGTAACGTTTTCCGTTTTCTAGAACAATAGGAGCATTGAATTTGCTCGTTATAAAAACATTCGATTCATTGATTTTATAGGTGTATGATGTGGATTCAAGAAGATTAAGATTGTTAAAAGTGATAGAATCTGATAGGTTGTCAGACCATTCATAGAATGAAGCTGTAACGCTTGCCCCTGTATGAATTGAATCTGTTTGAGAAACCGTGGCAAAAGTTAATCCGTTTACTTTAATGTTTCCTGCCTTTGGCTCATTAAGTACTACGCACCATTTGTCAATATTGGATCCAGCATTGGTATTGCTTATTGGTCTTCCTATACTGTCCACTCTGCTTTTGGAAAATATACTGTCGTTGATGTGAAAATTAGAAGTTACTTGGTTGTTATTGTTAAAATCATCTGCCTTGTCTGAATTAACAGTATATTTAATGGTGTAATATCCATTAGGGTATATGGAAGAAACCAGCGGAGCCAATCCAAACCATTTCTTTTGATTTGTAATAAGGGTGTCAATTGTGTTTGTAACGCTGTGAATGAGTTTTGTGCCTATAAAAACTTCTGCTTTGAGTGTAACTGCATTTTGCGTTGTTTTGCCATTGTTTGTTACCCAAGCCCCTAATTTAATTGGATTGTTGGTTTCATTTACAAGTTCTTTAGGTGTTGCAAAATTCCTAGGTCTACTAACATAGGCCTCTGCTATTAGCAAATCATTGTCAAAATATCCGGCTAATTTACCGATATAGGCTGTCGTGCCGTTACTGTCTAAATTGGATTTAATCTTGGCTCCATCCTCATAACTAATCATTATCGCCGGTATATTTATAAACCTTGTTTTAGAGGTGTCTTCCCCCATGGTGAATGGAGCTGAATTTGGAACATTGTTAACAATAATAACTGCTGCAGCACCCGATTGTTGCGCATTCAAAATTTTAGCAGCAAAGTTGCACATTCCTCGGTCTACCAAAATAATGCCTCCTGGATAATAAGTGTTATTAATGCTCTGAGAGGTGTCTACAGTGCAGCCGGTGGTGTCTGAATATTTAACTATTCTTCCGCTTATTGCAATGCTATCAACATTGCCTCCGTAATTTTTATCTGTTCTCGAAAAATTATACATTCCGGAAAGACCCGCCGGGTTTTTTATATGGAATATTCCTTGGCCAAATAAATTATTATAAAAGCCAAATGAAATTAGTAATAAACCTGCTTGTAATAGTTTTTTCATGTTTTGTTTTTTTAATTTTCGATTTATAATGCTCCAAGTAATTTCATCTCTTCTAAGCTAATGCTTGGGGGCTTAATTCCTTTATTTATTTTTTCGATTATTGCATTTGCTACCAGTATGGCCTGTTCTTTAGTTTTAAATCCTTCTATCCCGCTTTTCCCTGGTATGGATGTTTGATGAATAATTGTTTTTCCATTGCTTAAAATGTCGTAACACCAGGTTTCATTTGCAACCTTAATAATTGTGAAGGATAATTCCGCCGCCTTATTTGATTCCGGTTTTTTGAAATCGGGATTGTTCTTTTCTTGTGAAAATACTTCCAGTTTTAAAAGTAAAATACAGATAGCAAATAAGACTTTGCCTATATTTTTCGACATTTTTTTAAGATCTGTTTTTAAGCATGCGAATTTAATGATTAATTCTTTCTAAAAAACATTGTGTATCAATGTTTTTTAGAAAGAATAAACCTTTTAATTAATTGCGCTAATGCTTAAAAACCTTAACAATACCTTAACCAATCCAAAATTATCGTTTAATAATACAATCCTAGTTTTGTAAAAAAAACAAACGATGCAAACAAAAGAGGAAAAAGTATCCCACTCAGAGTCTACCAAAGGAACAGGCCCTTTGTATTTCTTTAGAAAATACAGAAATCAAAGAACAATAAAAGAGCTCAAAAAGAGAAGGTTGCTAACCGAAAAAGAACTTATCCCGCCACCCCATAATCCTGATGAAATAAATAATGAAAATAAAAATGTAATAGATAGCCTAAACTATGCCGGAAATATACAACAGGCGCTTTCTCCTAAAGAGAAACACCTTTTGTACCTTTTCGATAGTGCTTTTATTTTAAATAAACCAAAAGATATTGTCAGCGGCGATTTCTATTGGTTTACTAAAATTCAAGGAAAAATAATTGTCTTCTTGGCCGATTGCTCAGGCCATGGTATTCCTGCTGCTTTTATGTCAATACTTGGTACTAGCTTGCTTTCTCATATTGTCCACGAAGAGAACAATTGCAATCCTGCATTAATACTTCAACGATTAGATTATAAAATAAAAAAAGCATTTGATCAAAACGATTTAAATGAAGATTTAACAAGCGAAGGCATGGATGCTGCTGTTTGTACCATTGATTATGAAAATAATATCATTTATTATTCTGGTGCTCAAAGACCTTTGTATTTGAGTCAAAATGGCGAGATAAATGTATTTAACGGATCTAAGCATATGGTTGGAGGTTTTTTGGAAAACGAAAAATGCTTCGAAAACAAGGTTATCCCATTTAGCGAGGGGGATAATATGTACTTGTTTACTGATGGATATCACGATCAGCTTGGTGGCGCGACAGGTAGAAAATTCATGGCAAGCAATTTTAAAAATTTTATTTCCGAAATTCAAAATCTCCCCATGTTGGAGCAAAAAAACCTATTGACAAAGAATTTTGATACATGGAAAGCTAATAATCATCAAACTGATGATGTTCTGGTAATGGGTATAACTCTTTGATTAGGCTGTAAAAACTGTTCTTAAAGCATTGTTATTGGGTATTTATATTTACTTCTTGGAATTACCCAGGTTGAGTAAATAATACCACTTTTAAATTCTTCAATTGCATCTATCTTTTTGTTGTCTTTTGATTGGTAGTGTTTTACATGATTAGTTTTTTAGAATGAAATTTGTCACATAAATTTCTAAAAAACTAAAGTCATGTTTCGTTTATTTTTTTGTGCATGTATTTTAATTGTTTCTATTTCTTCTTGTTTAAATCCTGATCAATACCTGGCAGAACCTTTAAAAACTCCACAGGATTCGCCTCATAAGAATTATCCTGAAATTAATTCCCCCGGGAATGATTACTATTATCAAAGTGGCTTTTTTGTCTGGAATAAAAGTAATCGCAAATATGAATACAGGACTGGCCACTGGGAAAAACAAAAACCCGGATATTACTGGGATCCGGGAGAATGGAAAAAATATAAGTATGGTTATAAATACGCTCCAGCACGCTATAGAAAAGTGCTAAAACAAAAAATTAAACCTGCATAAAATGGGGTCCTTTTTACTTGTGATTTAAAAATTTTGGCTATTATTTTTCCTGTTTTTAAATTGAAAAGCTAATATGTTTTTTATTATCTCTGTTTTTGAGCTCCCTAAGCTATTGTGATTATTTTGAATGGTTCTTGTATTTATGTTTTATGTAACATTAAATACAATACTATGAAAAATATTATACTTTATTTGGGATTAATACTCGCTTCGGCCTCCCAATATTCATATTCTCAAAACCCCGAGCAGCATAAAACTTCGCAGGATCATACCTCTGCCGATAAACGCATTAAAACTTACAATGCAGATATCGACAATATTGACAAGGGAATGGCCTATAATAATGGCTATTATAGTTGGCTTAAATCAAAAAAAACGTATAAAATTCACAAAGGTGAATGGGATGAGATTCAAGATGGCTATCGATGGGATAGAAAATCTTGGAAAAATCCCAAGCATGCCTGGAGATACTCTAAACGTAGCCTTTTCTCGCTAAAAGGCAAGAAGTTTAAAACTGTGCTCAAAAAAGATGGTTCTTTAGGTAAGGAAAAATCTACAGACGAAAAGTAAAACATGCTACGTATAAATCTGTTTTTCTTAATTTCTTTAATTTTTAGGAGTCTTAAAAATCGCTTTTCACAATAAAAACTGCTATTTGTTGCTTGTTTTGATTTTTTGTTTTATTTTTGTGGAAAATTCAAAGGTGAGAAACGTAGAGGGGACATGTAGTCCCCTCTTTTCTTTTGAGGAATTTTATATATGATTAACGAAAAAAAGATAATTGATTTGGTGCTTGAAAAAATATCAGAAACTGATATTTACATCGTTGATGTTGCTATA
>CANHPJ010000129.1 GCA_947462515.1 Bacteroidota bacterium
CAATTTATTTGACTTTTGAGGCACTCAATAAGCCCTTTTTACATCAAGACGAGGCGGGTTTACAAACAGATACGATTAAGAATATAGCCTGGAAATCAGCTTCAGGAGCCAAAAACAGAGATGCATGGGCAATAGGAGCAACACCTGAGTATGTTGTTGGGCTTTGGCTTGGCGATTCTAAGGGAGATGGCAATGAGCAGCTAAATGATCTGTCAATTATAAATGGACTTATGTTTGATGTTTTTAATTATTTAAAGCCTAAAAGCTGGTTTAAAAAGCCTTATGATGAAATGCGTCAAGTTGTTGTGTGTAATAAAAGTGGATATCGTGCTACATCACTTTGTGAAAACAAATCATTGAAATGGATATCCAAATATGGCCTAAAAACAAGTACTTGCGGCATTCATAATTAGCAAAGAAAACGCATTAAGGGCAATATTCTTTTACAATGCTGTTGAGGTATAGTTTGGCAAAATAAAAAATGGCCGGTATTCCGGCCATTTTGATTTTGAGAAGATCTCTAGTTGCTTTCCAATATTTGAAGCAACTCGTCCAATTTGGGTGTAAGGATAATTTCTGTTCTTCGGTTTTTCTTACGCGCTTCAGGGGTCTTTGAGATATCAATTGGCATGAATTCTCCTCTTCCGGCTGATGTTAATCTTGTAGGCTCTGTTTTGCTGTTTAAAGTGATTATCTTAACAATAGAGGTAGCTCTTAAAACGCTTAGGTCCCAGTTGTCTTTAATAGGGCCATTTCCCGACATGGCAACATCGTCCGTATGACCTTCAATGAGTACATTTATATCCTTGTTTTGTTCTAATACTTTGGCTAGTTTTTTGAGTGCTTCCACTCCTTTGTCTTCTACTTTGGTGCTGCCTGAAGCAAAAAGTAATTGTTCGTCAAGCGATACATATACTTTTCCGTTCTTTTGAGTTATTGTTAATCCGTTGTTTTCAAAACCCATCAGGGCAGCTTGAACTTTCTTTTTTAATTCATTAACTGCAGCATCTTTTTGTTTTAAAATATTTTGCAATTCATTAACTTTTTCTTCTCTGGCTTGGAGCTCTATTTGCAAAGCTTCAAGATTTTGTTTTTTTGCCATCAAATCTCTTTCCAATATTTTCAGCGCATCTTCTTTTTTATGAAGGTCTTCCATGGTAGTTTGTAGCTGGGTAGAAAGTTTTTGAACCTCTACAGCATTTCCAGACAGTAAGTCTTTGTTTTTTTCCAATAGCAAGTCGTATGTTTCAGCGATTTTCTCGTAATTGCTTTTTAATTGATTTAAAGACGAATTCAAGCTGGCAGTATCATTTTGAAGTATGCTTAGTTTTTTTTCAGCATCCCTAACCTGAGCCACTAATTCTGTGTTTTTTGTTTCGAGGTCTTTGTTGGTTGCTTTGCTTGAACTTAATTCTTCATCACACCTGTTGTATTTGGTTTTTGTTTCTTCAAACTTTCTTGCGGGTACACATCCGAACACTATTAATCCTACGGCTAGTGTGCTGATTATTTTTGAATACAATGTTTTTTTCATCTTTAATGAGGTGTTTTAAGCGTTGAAACTTGATTCAAATATACAATAATTTATAGATGACTATTAGATTTTTTGATTCAAAATAATCGAAACTATGTTTGGTTATTATACGTTATAATCAGTAAAATCAAGCTTTAAAATATGGGAAATCTAAGCCAAAACTGGATAACTGAAAACCACATCGATTTTGAATATAAAAAATATATTTTATTGGCCTTTCTGAGCGAAGTGAATTCCAACTTTGAGCGAAACAAGTTATATCCTTATTTTTCTCAGGTTATTGAACATTATAAGAGTGCGCTCGTGGTTAAGGAAAACAAAAAGTTGCTTAATAATTTCTTCCCTTCTGCAATTTCAAAAATTGATGCCCAAAATTTAAATTTGGAATACACTAAAATCACCACCGACGACAAGCTTATGGAGGAAATAGACCAGATTGTAAATTATTCCATTGGTAAGTTTGAGTTTTTTTTGAAGGAAGGTAAAAAGATATACGATTTTATTGAAGAGCATTTGTTTCTATCGCCGGTTGGCATTGTACCTTTGAATTGCGATTTTGGTTATTTTTTTCTGCAAAATGGCAGCAGTTCCGAAACAAGAATATATGAATACCAGATTACTGTTTTTGAAAGTGCTGATGAAAAATACCGCGGCATACATTCCACTTTTATTGAGACTTGCACCCGAAGGCTATCGAATACCTTTGAGTCGATAAAAGCCAATCTTATAAAAACAAAAAAACATCTCCCCAATCCTGCTACTTACGTCATTCAATCGGAGTTGGATTTACCCATAGATGAGACCCTTTTACCCATAGCAAAAAGATCATTGGTGAAGTATTTAAGCAAAAATGCTGCGTGAAGCAGCGTTTTACTTGAGTTTATCAGTTTTAGTCCGATATACCTCCGGATATTATAAATTTCATGAGTTCTGCCGGAGGAACGTCTATTGGTGTAATGTTTTCAACCGGTACAATAAATACAGCTCCTGAAATGGCATAAGAGAAGGGGATATAAACAGCAATTTTTGTCTTGGAAATTCCCAGTTCAGATAAATCTGTAGATGTTATAAATCCCAATCTTTCAATGTCTTCTGATTTACTTGGTTTAAATAATATCGGTTGATTGAATTTCTTTTTCGTTCCTACAAATGCAGACATAAGGTCTTTAACGGCAGAATACATTGTCTTGATAAGCGGAGCTTTTTCAATTAGTTTTTCGATGAAATTAAACAGAGGTTTAAAAATTATGGAGCTTCCTAAAAGCCCCATTAAAATAATAAATGAAATAAGCAGTACAAGTCCTATTATGGGATCAATAACCGGATGAATGGTGATGCCTAAAAAGTTCAGTATGCTTCCAATTTGGAGAAAAATATGCACAATAACATAAAATACAATAAAGATTGGTGCTGTAAACAAGAGCCCCTGCAGAAAATATTTAATTAATCGGTTCATGGGTTGGGATGTTTTTTAAAGATTTAATTTTTCAGTAACTACTGTAGTTTTATTAATTTGTTTTTTTCTTTTTTTGGTAAACCTTTTACAACTTGGGTATAAGAATCATCAATCCACGAATATATGATTTCATTTGCAATACTTGAGTCAATAAGGATGGTGTTCCAGTGTTTTTTATTCATGTGGTATCCCGGTTTTACAGCCGGGTATCTTTCTCTAAGATCCAAAGCCTTTTCAGGGTCGCATTTTAAATTTATACTGTCAAAATGGTCTACATTGGTCAGTGCAAAAATTTTACCCAAAACCTTAAATACAAGAGTTTTATTGTCAAAAGGAAATTCCTCGCTTGTCCCGTCTTTCTGCAAACAGTATAGCCTAAATTCTTCTATGTTCATAAGTCGTTAATCGTAATCAAGAGGAATAATCTTGGTCGCTTTTGTTGTAGAAATAACTATGCTTGTTTGCATCTGTTGAATGGACTCTATTTTGCTTAATTTTTGGGAAATGATTTTTTCAAAGCTGATCATATCTTTTACCATGACTGTGAAAATAAAATCAAAGGTTCCGGTAATCTGCAAGCATTCAACTACTTCAGCTATCTTTTGTATTTTGTTTTTAAATTCGGCAATGGTGTCATCATTTTTCTTGATCAGACTTACCGAAACCAATGCCTTTATTCCAATTCCGAGCTGTACAGCATCCAAATGAGCATGATAACCGGTAATTAAGCCATTTCCTTCAAGTTTTTTTACGCGCTCTAGTGTTGGCGCCGGCGAAAGTCCAATTTCATTAGAAAGCTGAAGGTTTGTGATGCGCCCGTTTTCCTGAAGTTTTTTTAAAATTTTATAGTCGGTTTTGTCCAATTTTAATTCCCTGTCTGTTGTTGATGAAGTGCTCATGTCAAAAGCAAATGTGTTCTTACAAATTAAATTTGGTAAGACGTGTTTAAAATCTTTTCTGAATTTAATATGTGTAAAAGTAAGTCAAATTTTAAATTTATTCTGAAAAACAGATTTTTAAAAACCAGTTTAAAACTTTAGTCAAACAAATTTATTTGTTTTCATTAATGGATAAATACTTGCAGTAAGAACATAAAGCAAACCTATGAAAAGGTTATTGTATTTGGTTTTAGTTTTAGTGTTAATGGTGAGTTGGTTTTTAGAAAATCAGCATTACGTTCAATACAAGGAAAGTTTAGGGTATTCTAATTTAGAAAAGGCAAGAGAGAATTTTTTTAATCAATACGACAGTTCTGAAACAAAGGTTAAAATACCTAATTACCGCCAAAAAGAAGAATTTAACTCCTGGATTCGGAAATACCTGGTGCATAAAAAATTTTTAAACCCAAAAGATACACTGAAAGATATTCTGGTAAGTGAGGCAATTAAAAAATTTCAAAATTATCACGGACTGGATCCCGATGGGCTTGTAGGGCCTAAAACACATGCTGCCCTGAAAATTCCCGGTAAAGTTTTATATCGGAAAATGATTATTAATATGGAGCGTTGGAAGTCTGACAGGATAGAGGATTCATGTTATATTTTAATCAATATTCCATCTTATACTCTAAGTGTCATAAATAACAATAAAGTAGATTTAAAATTTAAGGTCATTGTTGGTCTGCCTAACTGGAAGACTCCTGTGCTGTCTAGCAAGGTAACATCGGTGATTTTTAATCCCTATTGGTATGTGCCACACAGCATAGCTGTAAAGGAAGTTATTCATGATATAAAAAATGATCATAATTACTTAACCAGAAACAATTTTAGAGTGATTAATTATAAAAATCAGGCTGTCGATCCCAGAAGTATAGATTGGGCAAGGGTCAATGCATATAATTTCAACTATACTTTACGTCAAGATCCGGGAGTCGGAAATGCCTTAGGAGTAGTTAAGTTTATTTTCCCAAGTCCTTACAGCATTTATATGCACGATACCCCTTCAAAACAATTGTTTGAAAGTGATAACAGAGCATTGAGTCATGGCTGTATTCGTTTGGAAAAACCCATGGAGTTATTGACTTATTTGTATGAAAATAAGTTTTTATTAACTGATATGGATTCTATTCAAGTTTTGATTCAGGGGTATAAGAATTATCGTGTTACGCTAAACAAAACCATTCCGATTTATATTGGCTATTATACCTGTGAGGCCGATGCGCAGGGGAATTTATTTTTTTATGACGATATATATAAAAAAGATGAAAACCTCATTAAAATGATTTTCGAATAAAAATTCATTTTGGTATTATGGTTTCTTTTCAGGCATAATTTTGTTGTTTTCTTCAAAATAAATTAAGTAACTATTGCTATTGATCACCCTGGATTTTTTTAAATAGTTTTGATCCTGATAATAGGCGAATATGCAGCTGCATTCTTTTATTCTTTCAATTATATTTCCACACATTTCCTTTGGGAGAGCAGGGCAGCCGTGACTTCTTCCAATATAGCCTTGTTTTTTTATGAAAAAATCATTTACATATTCGGCTCCATGAATCACAATATCGCGGTTTCGTGCATTGTGGTTGATTTCATTTTCTATTCCCTCCATTCTGAGCGAATAGCCGTGTTTTCCATAGTAAGTTTCGGAGGTAATAAAGAAGCCGATGGCACTTTTAAAGGAATTGAATTCATTTGAGAACTGCCTTGCAAACTCGGTTCCTGAATTTTTTCCGTGGGAGACAAAGGTTTTATTGATCAGCTTTTTTTCATACATGTCTATCATGTAGAAACGAGGTATATTGGCAGATTTCGTATAATCAATTATGGTTAATACCGAGTCGTTATGCAGTTTTTGTTCAGCTATTAAATTGAAATACCCTTTTAGGGCAAAATAAAAGGCTTTATAGTTTAGA
>CANHPJ010000130.1 GCA_947462515.1 Bacteroidota bacterium
ATTTCATTATTTGAAGCATACTGTTTTTGAATCCCAACAGGTGCTGATGAATTGAAATTATCAATAGCAAAAAATGCAGGAGTATTCATGCCATAATCACCATTATCAGTAGATGATAATTGAAATACCAGAGAATCAACATTTTTAAGCGGGCTTAAATCTACCCATTTCCATTTATTAATAATATAATCCTTGCTATTATCCGAAAACCTATAGTCGGCTAGATAAAAATCTAATGAATCTGTTTTAGAATTATTTAGAAATCCAAAAATGGTAACTTTAAACCAATCTGAGTCGTTGCCTGTTGCACCACCAAACTTTTTTGCAATTCCATCTCCGTGGCTTAAAGATGAATCCACCAAGGTGGTATTAGTGATATAAACCCCACTTAATACGGAACCTTTTGTAGCATTCAATAAAGAAATAGAAGCTGTATTATTTCCAAGAGCATAGTTATTAGAACTGTTTACCCCAGAAGCAGTTATGGCACTATACATATTGGTATAGCCGCCAACTGAATCATTTTTCATATTGGTATATGCCCAATCTCCAATCCAATATTTATAAGTGGTATCATATGTATTATAAAATTTGGCATCGCCACACACAAATGAACCTTTTAAATCTGATCCGTCCCAAAATGAATCGGCAGGTAAGCTTAAAGATTCAAAAGTAGAAACTGTTTGAGCCGACGCTTCAATGCCCAAGCCCAATAGCAAGCCAAAAGCTAAAGTTTTAAAACCATTTGTTACACTAATTCTGTATTTTTTTCTCATAACTGCTTTTTGATTAAAAATTGATTGATTAAAAATTTAGATTAAGGCCTAACTGATAATTTCGTAAAGGCATTGGCCTCCATTGCATTACCTGATAGGTTTGATTAAAAAAATTATTGATTTTAAACTGAAGTGATAATTTAGTTTTAACTAACTGAAAGTCATTAGCAATTGTTAAATTAGAAACCATATAAGTAGGCAAATAATCAGAATTATCAGCGTTTACATAACGCATACCCATGTAGGCCTGATCGTAATATACTCCAAGAGTTTTGTAAACTAATCTGATACCCACTGTCACATTTTGCTTAGGAACATACATCAATTGTTTTCCAACAGATTTGTCATTTACTGCTGTTAATTTTTCATTGGTGGAAACTACCCAAGTATGATTTAAGGAGGTGATTATTTTAACTTTTGCAAGTTCAACATTAGCCGAAAAAAAACTTTCAAAACCTCTTGAATTAACTAATTGAATGTTTTTGGGAGTCCAATTTGAGAAAGCTGGCAACCAGATAATGCAGTTGTTTAATTTACTGTTAAAGGCAGTAAGTGAAGCTTTTAAACCTATATTATTTAATGCTAAATTACCATGTATTCCAAGTTCTTTACTCCAACCAACTTCGGGCAACAGATTCGGATTACCACCCGGATTCCAATATAAGTCATTGAAAGTGGGGACTCTATAGTTTCTCGAAACATTAGCCTTTACTGAAAAATAGTTATTGAAATGAAATTCCGAACCAAAGGAAGGCATTAAAGGAGTCAATTTTCTTTCGATGAGTTCTTGGCGTAAACTAATTACCCCCTGGAATTTATTGCCCCAATTAGAAAACTTATAAGAAGTAAATAAAGCGCTTCGGTTCCTGGATTGTATTTTATAGCCTTCTGCCTTGTCGCTACTTGAGTTAAACCCAATAGACTGCGCTTGATTATAAGTTTGGTTTAATCCAACATTTAAAAACTGATTTTTAGAAATGTTGATCTTGGTTTCCAACTCCGAAATTGAAGTCTTAAACTGAGTATTACCTGATATTTTTGAAACCTCATCATAATAATCAAGACTTTCATCAAAAAAAGCCGTCCTGGCATATATCGATGATTTTTCTGAGAGTCTGCTCCACTCCGACGAAATACGATAAACTACTCCTCCCAGGTCTGCCTCACTCGATGAGGAAAGCATCGTAGGTGGAATTTGTCTGTCGTAGTTTTGATACCAAAACCTTACATTAATCTGCTGTTTTTGGTTTATGCGATAAAAATTTTCCTGCAAAACCCCTAATTGCTTAGATGCACCATGCTCTAATTTCATTTTAGGATTGCCAAAACGGGCGGTGTTTATAAAAGGAAAATCATTTTCAATGGCATCTTTAAAAAACCTCAAAGAAGTGGTTAATTTCTTAAACCCATAGTTTAAATTTACTCCATATTGCCTGCCACCAAAACTAGAAAAACGAGAGTATAAAGAGAGTTTTAATCCGGTTGAAGCCTGTAACTTATTATCCAGTTGAATAGACCCGCCAACAGCACCACTACCAAACAAAGCACCCGATCCACCATGCTGAATGGATACATCATCAATAAAATTAAGCGGTAATGTAGATAAGTCAATTAAACCCAGCGTAGCACCCTGAAGGTTAAAGCCATTCCATAAAACTGCAGTTTGGGGAGAGGATGTGCCTCGAAACGAAACTGTTGAAAGACTTCCCGCTCCATAGTTTTTAATGACAATATTACTTTTAAAAGCTAATAAATCGCCTAAATTTTGTGTATTGTAGTTTTTAAGATCTAAAGAGTCTATATGGGTTTGATTATTACCAATAGCAAAAGTATTGAAGCGATTACTATTGATAATCAGTTCTTTAAAGATGTATACAGAATCTTTATTGAGCACCTGAGCCATAGCCAGATTACCCAAAAACATTAATACTAAAAAAAATCTCATTGCAATTGATTAAAATTAAAATCAACCGCAGCTGTAAATAAAGAAAGAAAAACCAGAATAAGACGCTTTAAAAGGCCTTTTTTGCAGTTTATTCTTCGCCTTTTCTCCGAAAGCTACGAATATTATTCTCTTGGCAGGTCTTCTGACTTACTCCCTTTTTGATGGCCTTCCCGTTAAAAAAACAGTGGCAAAGTATATCAAAAAGTTGTTTTGGAGCTTACAGCATCGGGAAATGTTCAGGAATTACACCTGCTTCCCTTTTAATTTTATTTGTAAATGATTTACAGATAAAAACCAAAAAACATGTGGCAAATGTATTGAATTAATTATTGGTTTTCAAAAAGATTTATTTTTTGGAGAGTTAATACGGAATTACAACACCCTACCATCGCTCATTTCAATAATACGGTCTGTCCTTTCCGCAAAATCCGGATCGTGGGTTACCACTAAAATGGTCTGATTATTTTCCTCCACCAATTCCTTGAAGATATCAAAAACAATGTCTGAATTTTTTTTATCCAGATTCCCAGTAGGCTCATCCCCCATGATGATCAGCGGATTATTTATTAAGGCTCGGGCTATGGCAACCCTTTGTTTTTGTCCTCCCGAGAGTCTATTGGCACTTTTTAAGGCCTGATCTTCAACACCTAATCTTTTAAGATGCTGCATGGCATTGTGCTCTACTTCCTTTGTCGACAATTTTCCCAGTTTTAAGCCAGGCAACATCACGTTATGCAATACCGAATATTCATCTACCAGATAATGAAACTGAAAAACAAATCCGATTTTTTCATTTCGTATCCGCGAGAGATAGCTGTCAGGCCTTTTTTTCATGCTCTCCTTATCAATCAATAAATCGCCGGAAAAATCGGTATCCATGGTCGACAAAATATAAAGCAAGGTAGATTTACCACATCCTGACTTTCCAACAATTGAAACAAAATCGCCTTTGTTAATGGAAATATTAACATCATCCAATACCTTAACCGTAACAGGATCATGAAATAATTTACTGATTTTTCGAGTTTCTAAAACAATATCACTCATACTTATTTTCCTCGAATAATTATTACCGGATCAATCTTGGAAGCCTTTAAAGCAGGAAACAATCCGGCTAGGTAAGTGGTTACAAGGGCAAAAGTGATTCCAATAAAATAAAAGGCCACATTAAAATTAACCGGAAAGGTACTTATCGTTGGTAAGGCCTGGGTTTCAAAAGGCAAGTTATCGATTACAGAAGAAAGCAGATAACCAAATATCAATCCAAAAACACCGCCTGCAACCCCTATTATCATGGATATTAAGATGAAAATCCATTTAACATCACTACCCGAAAAACCTGTTGCCTTTAAAATGGCTATGGTATCCATTTTTTCGTAGATAAGCATATTTAAAATATTATAGATGCCGAAGCCTGCAACAACCAAAAGGGTAATACTTACCGCATAGGTAATTATATTCCTGACACCTGTTCCGGTTTCAAACTGCGCATTGGCCGTTTGAACATCCATGGCATCCAAATTAAACAATTGAGCATATTCCTTGGCCACCGAAGGAGCTTGTTTTATATCTTTTAACCTAACCTGAATATCAGTAACATAAGAACTTGGTTTACCCAATATTTTTTGGGTGGTTTGTATGGAGGCATAACATTGAATATTATCTATGTCGGCAATTCCTATTTGAACAAAACCAACCACCTTAAAATCATAACGATCACCATTAGGGGTATTTAAATACACCACATCGCCAATTTTGGCCATCAACTTATCTGCCAAACCTTTTCCCAGCATGATGCTATTACTTTCCTGAATAAGTGACTTTAAATCTCCTCCTGTTAAATAATCCCCAAACTTAAACAATCGGTTTTCCTCCATTGGCTCTATGCCACTCACCGAAGCCGCAATTTTAATGTCGCCGATGGTGAAAAAAACTGGCGCATTCAATTTTGTAGCAACCCCGTCTACCCTTTCATCTTGCTTAAGGAATTGTATTACAGAAGCGCTGTTATATATATCTTTGCGAACATTTTCTGATTTAATGGAACTTACCAAAAACAACTCGTTTGGAAAAGCGATATTAGATGGTTGTTTTATGGCAGGCTTAATTTCATTGTAAAGCCTTACGTGGGGTGTCCTATTCAATATCAAACCATCGAGTAATCCATTTAAACCAGTCATAAAACTGATAAGGGTAATAAACATGGTAATGCTAAACATAACACCTATGGCAGCAATCAAAGTTTGCCTAAAACGAGCCATAAGTAATGTTTTGGCTATATTAATCAACAACTTTAAATTCATTTTTTAGGCAAATAAATTGTTTCATTGGTATCTAAACCACTAATAATCTCGGTGTTCAAATAATCCTGTAAACCTATTAAGACTTCTTTTTTTTCATTTTTTTCAATTATCACCTTATTAAATTCAGTAATGTATTTTGTAGGTATGGTAAGTACCCTATCCTTTTTTTGAATGATAATATTTGCCTGAACGCTTAGGTTAGGATAAAGTGTTTCGGGGGCTTTTATAAATCGGGCTTTTATATTAAAAGACCTGGAATTGAGGTTCATAATTGGATCTATTTGTATTATCTCGGCTTCAAATACCCTATTCTTATAACTATCCATGGTAACAAGTATCTGCTGCCCTAGTTTTAACTTTACAATGTCAAATTCGTCAACATGCAATTCAATAAAAAAATGATTGATGCTACCAATTACACCAAGTGCGGTTTGTGGATTAACCAATTCACCGAGTTCTTTATTGATAGCGTATATTCTACCATCAAGCTCACTTTTTATAATAAAGTCACCCTGCTGTTTTTCGCTTAACTTCAAATTATTCTCAGCTCTTTTAATTTCGGTTTCAAGTTGTTTTTTGGTTAATGCCAATTTATCTTTTGCCGTTTCATAAGCTGCCTTTGATGAAATAAAGGCCAGTTTACGTTGCTCCATCTCTAATTTTGATCCGATATTATCAGCCAATAAACGTACTTGCTTATTATATAAAGAAGAATCGAGCTGAATTTTTTCTTTTGCCACCTGAACTGCATTTTCAAGATCTTTTACAATACCGTAACTCGAAGAAAAATTATCCCTGGCCAAACCG
>CANHPJ010000131.1 GCA_947462515.1 Bacteroidota bacterium
GGTGAAAACGCTTTTTTAAGAGCACCTTCTACGACACCTTTAGCATGTGAATCAGCACCGCCTTGTTTCGCACCCGTAGAAAAACCAACCCCTTGACCAAAATCTTTAAGCTGCCTTGAGCCTATGTTAGAGGTCATAATAATGATTGTGTTTTTAAAATCTACTTTTCTTCCTAGACTGTCGGTTAACTGACCCTCATCTAAAACTTGAAGTAATAAGTTGAAAACATCAGGGTGAGCTTTTTCAATCTCGTCTAATAATACAATGGCATAAGGTCTTCTTCTAACTTTTTCGGTAAGTTGTCCACCTTCTTCATAACCTACATATCCCGGAGGCGCTCCTACCAATCTAGAGATGGCAAATTTTTCCATGTATTCGCTCATGTCGATTCTTATCATCGCATCTTCAGTATCAAACAAATACCTAGAGAGAACTTTAGCCAATTGTGTCTTTCCAACACCCGTCGGCCCCAAAAATATGAAAGAACCTATTGGTTTGTTTGGATCTTTTAAACCAGCTCTATTTCTTTGAATTGCTTTAACAACTTTTTTGATTGCCTCCTCTTGACCAATTACCTTATCTTTAATTTCATCAAGCATTTTAGACAATCTATTCATTTCATTTTGAGCTACTCTTTGAACAGGAACTCCCGTCATCATAGCAACTACTTCAGCTACATTATCTTCAGAGACAGTCTCACGATTTGACTTGGTTTCATCTTCCCAAACCTTTTTGGCAGCATCAAGTTGCTCCATAAGATTTCTCTCTGTATCTCTTAATCGAGCGGCCTCCTCGTATTTCTGACTTCTTACAACTTTGTTTTTTTCTTCTTTTATATCTTCAATTTTCTTTTCTATTTCGATAATTTCTTTAGGAACCACAATGTTGGTAATGTGGACTCTTGATCCAGCTTCATCTAAAGCGTCAATGGCTTTATCCGGAAGATGTCTATCTGTGATATATCTGTTTGTTAGCGAAACACAGGCATTAATAGCTTCTGGTGTGTAGGTAACATTGTGGTGATCTTCATATTTTGATTTAATGTTATTCAAAATCTGAACAGTTTCTTCGATGGATGTAGGTTCGATGATCACTTTTTGAAATCTTCTTTCCAAGGCTCCATCTTTTTCAATGTATTGACGGTACTCATCTAGAGTTGTTGCACCAATACATTGAATCTCACCTCTTGCTAATGCAGGCTTGAACATATTTGAAGCATCCAGCGAACCAGAAGCACCTCCGGCACCAATGATGGTGTGAATCTCATCGATAAACAAGATTACATCCGGGTTTTTTTCTAACTCGTTCATTACTGCTTTCATTCTCTCCTCAAACTGTCCACGATATTTTGTTCCTGCAACCAAGGAGGCTAAATCTAAAGTAACGACTCTTTTATTGAATAATACTCTAGATACTTTTCTTTGCACAATTCTTAAGGCCAGACCCTCAGCAATAGCTGATTTTCCTACACCCGGTTCACCAATAAGTATAGGATTATTTTTCTTTCTACGACTCAAAATTTGTGATACCCTCTCAATTTCTTTTTCTCTTCCAACAATAGGATCTAATTTTCCATCTTCTGCAGATTTAGTTAGATCTCTTCCAAAATTGTCAAGAACCGGTGTTTTGGATTTGGTATCTGCCTTTTTGGTGCTGCCACCAAAACTTGATCCTTCTTCCTTTTCATCATCATCTGATGTGTTTCCCGGAAAATCGGCTCTTGGATCTGTATTTAATATGTCTAGTTCATTCTTCACGACTTCGTAGTTTATGTTAAAATTTTCTAGTGAACGCGTTGCAACATTATCTTCATCCTTCAAAATGGAAAGAAGAAGATGTTCGGTTCCTATTATGTTACTGTTAAATAATTTAGCTTCAAGATAAGTGATTTTTAAGGCTTTTTCAGCTTGTTTCACCAAAGGAATATTGCCACCTGCAGGGATGTTCTTTTTTGTTGCAGGCTTTATTGAATTTTCAATATTCTTTCTTAGTTCTAGCAAATCTACTTTCAATGTTTTTAGAATTTTTATTGCAAGTCCGTCTCCCTCGCGTATTATACCAAGCAATAAATGTTCCGTGCCGATATAATCATGACCTAAGCGCAATGCCTCTTCTCGGCTGAAGTTTATTACGTCTTTAACTCTTGGTGAAAATTTTGCTTCCATGTTATTTTTCAATAAAGTTTCTTAAACCCTTTAAAATATTTGAAAATCGCTTAAAACATTTAAAGATAAAGATAAATTTTTATCATTTCAAAATTAGGTATAGAATGTAATAATTCTAGATTTTATTTTTCCTTTTATCAACACTTTTTTGTTAGTAATTATGCTTTTCTTGAACAATTATTTTGATGTAATTGTTTTAATTTCGAAACTCTTATTTCTGAAACTGATTTACAGTTTTTGGGATATTAAATCCAACGAATACTGTTTAAAAATCTTCAAAAGAAGCGTTTTTTTGAATTATTAAACAAGTTAGCTAAAAGAAAGTTTAAAAAATTATGGCTGAAGGCGAAAAAATTATTAGAATCAACATCGAAGATGAAATGAAAACTGCTTACATCGATTATTCGATGTCTGTTATAGTTTCAAGAGCTTTACCTGATGTAAGAGATGGTTTTAAACCAGTTCACAGAAGAGTATTGTATGGTATGCTTGATTTAGGTGTACTATCTAATAGAGCTCATAAAAAGTCTGCCAGAATAGTAGGGGAAGTACTAGGTAAATATCATCCACACGGAGATACATCTGTTTATGATGCCATGGTTCGTATGGCTCAGGACTGGTCCTTAAGATACCCACTAGTTGATGGGCAGGGTAACTTTGGATCTGTTGATGGTGATAGCCCTGCAGCTATGCGTTACACTGAAGCAAGACTTAAAAAGATTGCTGAAGAGATGTTAGCCGATATTGATAAAAACACTGTCGACTTCAAATTAAACTTTGATGATTCTTTAGAGGAACCTACAGTTCTGCCTACCAGAATACCTAACTTGTTGATAAATGGTGCATCGGGGATTGCCGTTGGTATGGCTACTAACATGCCACCACACAATTTGACCGAAATAATTAATGCCACCATTGCATACATTGACAATAGAGATATTGATATTAACGGTTTGATGCAACATGTTAAAGCGCCCGATTTTCCTACGGGTGGAACTATTTACGGTTTTGAAGGGGTAAGAGAAGCTTTTGAAACCGGAAGAGGACGTGTTGTTTTAAGGGCTAAAAGTCATATTGAACAAACCGATAACGGAAGAGATCAGATTATAGTTACTGAAATTCCTTATCAAATCAATAAAGCTGAAATGATCAAAAAAACAGCTGACTTGATTGAGGAAAAGAAAATTGAAGGTATTTCAGATTTAAGAGATGAATCTGATAGAAATGGAATGAGGATTGTGTATGAGCTTAAAAGAGATGCTATTACAAACGTTGTTTTAAACAAATTGTTTAAATACACTTCGCTTCAATCTTCCTTCAGTGTAAATAATATTGCACTTGTTGCCGGCCGACCAATGATGTTGAATCTGAAAGATATGATTCATCATTTTGTAGAGCATAGACATGAGGTAGTTGTAAGAAGAACCAAATATGAACTAGAGCAAGCTGAAAAAAGAGCTCACATTTTGGAGGGTTTGATTATAGCCATCAATAATCTTGATGCAGTAATTAAGTTAATTAGAGAAAGTAAAACTCCTGAGGATGCCAGAACCGGTTTAATGGGAAATTTTGGTTTGTCTGAAATTCAAGCCCGTGCAATATTAGATCTTCGTTTACAAAAACTAACAGGTTTGGAAATTGAAGGTATTAGAGCAGAGCATGCTGAACTGATGAAACATATCACTTATTTGCGTGAGATATTATCTGATGAAGGCTTAAGAATGAGTATTATTAAAAATGAACTTGTTGAGATTAAGGATAAATATGGTGATGAACGTAAAACTGACATCATATATTCTGCCGAAGATTTCAAAATTGAAGATATGATAGCTGACGAACAAGTCGTTATCACAATATCTCATATGGGTTATATCAAACGTACTTTATTGTCTGAGTATCGAGTACAAAGTAGAGGTGGAGTTGGTTCTAAAGGAACTGCTACCAGAGACGAGGATTTCTTAGAGCATATTTTCATCGCTACTACTCATAATTATATGTTGTTTTTTACCGAACAAGGTAAATGCTTCTGGTTAAGAGCTTTTGAAATTCCTGAAGGTACAAAAACAAGTAAAGGAAGAGCGATTCAGAATTTAATAAATATAGGGCCAGATGATAAGGTTAAAGCCTTTATAAATGTTAAGGATCTTACAGATACTGAATACACCGCCAACAATTACATTATTTTATGTACTGAAAAAGGTATAATCAAAAAAACTACGCTGGAGGCTTATTCCCGTCCACGTCAAAATGGAATTAATGCCATAACCGTTAGAGAGGATGATCATTTACTGGAGGCCAGATTAACAAATGGAACCAATGAAATTTTGATGGCCTTAAAATCCGGAAGGGCAATACGATTCAATGAAACCAAGGTTAGACCTATGGGAAGAAATGCTTCAGGAGTTAGAGGTATCAAATTAAAAGACGAGCTGGATGAAGTAGTTGGAATGGTATGCGTAAACAGTCCTGAGGAGACCATATTGGTGGTTTCGGAAAAAGGATATGGAAAACGCACCGATGTAGAAGACTACAGAGTTACCAACAGAGGCGGAAAAGGTGTTAAAACCATCAACGTAACAGAGAAAACAGGAAAGCTTATTGCCATGAAGGTTGTTTCGGATGACGAAGACTTAATGATTATCAATAAAAAAGGTGTTGTAATTAGATTAGAAGTAGCCTCATTAAGGGTAATGGGAAGAGCAACACAAGGGGTTAAATTGATAAATCTTAAAACCTCAGACGAAATTGCCGCCGTTACGAATGTTCCTCATGAAGATTTGGAAGAAATATCAGAAGGTCTTGATGGTGAAAATCAAGAGCCAACAAACTTAATAGATCCTGAATTAAATTCAGATGAAACAAAAACGGAAGAATAAATTCAAAAATATTTAAAAGAATACCCCGTTTAAATAAACAAATGTTTTTAATTTTACCTGCCTATAATTAATTATAGGCAGGTAATTTAAATTATAGTGGTTCTGATATATGTAATCACTGCTTATTCAAAATGAAGTAAACATAAAAAATAAAAAAATGAAAAAAATTCTTTTTATTGCCGCTCTAGCAAGCACATCAACCTCCTTGGTTGGTCAAAGTAATAAGGTAGTTTCTGCTTATTCATATCATCAACATTATTTAAAAGATAAAGATGTAGAAGAATTATTGCAGGCAGTAGAAAATATTGAACCGGCTACAATTCATGAAAAAACGATGAGTGATCCTAAAACCTGGTTTTACAGGGGAAATATATTTTCGAGTATTCATGAATCGAAATCTGATAATGAAAAATTAAAGGAATTGAAGTTGACCTCCATTAATGAAGCTTATAAATCTTATATGAAGTCCTTAGATTTGGATACAAAAAAAGAATACGCTCCAGATGTTAAGCAACGCCTAGGTACTGTGCTTTCTCAGATTGTAAATCAGGGAATTAATTTTTATAATGAGAAGAAATATTCAGATGCTTTAGGTTCATTTGAAAATGCATTAAGTATCAACAATTATTTTAAAAGAGTTGATACGCTTGTAATTTATAATGCTGCTTTAGCTGCCGAAAAATCTGTTCAGCTAGATAAGGCCGTTAATTATTTCCAAGAATTAATAAAATTAAAATATGGACAAGGTAAAACTTATTCTTATTTAGCCAATATCTATAAAACACA
>CANHPJ010000132.1 GCA_947462515.1 Bacteroidota bacterium
ATAAGTTTTGTCAATTCATCGTCAGATGGCACATGCCATCCCTGCGGGCATAAATTCCTATTATCTGATACAGCATACCAATTATATAATTTCCCATATGGGTTTTCATACTGACTATTGTTATCATAATGAGCCCAAGCACCAGATTTTATATTTTCCCATTTGATGCGTCTGGTAACATTGGGTATAAGCTCTCCATTTCGGTATCTGTCAGTTCGCAAGTTTTCCGCCATCCACTCTTGCCCGTTACCCATAACAATACTTGAATATTTATAGCCATTAAAGGTTACCCCTGCTCCTGCTCCTGCTCCAGGTAAACTTTGTGATGTTTCTTCTATGGGAAATAATTCCAGCTGCTCAGTTACCTTTTCATTTTCTATGATCTCTATGGTTTTTGTTAAGGGTTTAAAGCCTTCTTTTTCGAGTTTAATGGTATGGCTACCTATCAGTAAATCTTTAACAATAAGGGGAGTATTGCCATAGAGTTTACCGTCAATATATAAATTGGCTTCTTCGGGCTTCGCGCTCATTACCATTAATAAACCCAGTTTGGGTTTTAAATCGATACTTAAATTTTCATTTTTGTTAATTTGTATATCTTGTTTTATGGTTTGGGTATAATACTTATCTAACTTAATTTCAATGGTATGCATGCCTTTTACTAAACGGCCCTTAAAATTTCCTTTAGCCATTAAATTGCCATCAATATAAATTTCGGCAAGGGGTTTGGTATTTATGTTTATGGTTCCAAAAACCGGAGTCATAGTTATGGTTAATGGAGTTTGGGTATTGTCTTCAATGGCGAAAGGCACATTAACCGGCTCATACATGTCTTTACTCAAACCAAGCTCATGTTCGCCACTGGGTAATAAATCAATAACAAAAGGGGTTTTTGCATTTATTGGCTTTTGGTCAATTTCTATCTCTACCCCATCTTCCGGAAGGGTTTTAATGTTTAATGAACCGTAATTTTTGAGTAGTTTAATCGGCTCGGGCTTCGTGGTTTCGTTGGCCTTTATTTCGAAGCTACCTTCAAAACTGTGAAACAAACTTTTGCTTAACTTATAGTTGTATTTGCCTTCGGCAAGCTCCAACTGAAAAGGAGTTTTACCCTTAAACTCTCCGTTAATTCTTACATCGGCTTTATCGGGTTCTGTTTTTAATAATATTAAACCGGTGGTATTGGTGTTTTTAATCACCTCTGCCGATTGCCTGGTTAATATCATTACATACACGTTATTCGATTCTATTTTTAGAGGCAATACATATTCCAATGGTATAAAACCATCCTTCATAATGGTTAATTTACGCTCGGTAGGTGATACAAACAATCTGTATGAACCATTTTTAAATTCCTGATGCGTAATGCTAATATTGGCATCGAATTTTAAACCGGGTATATCGGTTAATATTTTAATAATGGCACAAACATCTCCGTTGAAGTCTTTTATTTCTGCTTTACGAGCCGATAAATCAGCTATATCCAATTTAAAATCTTTCACCACAAATTCGTCGGCGTAGGCCGTATTAAAAATAAGGAGGAAAGAAAAAAACAACAGTAATATCCTATTCATATATCTATTTGTTAGTAAAAAATTAACTGCTATCACAATTAAAATTTATAAAAAACTCTGCCATTTAAGGGCAGTGTTAAACGATTTTTAACAAAACCAATACCCAAAACATGATCCGGGGTTCTGTTCATTTTATCGTAACCAATGCCAAAATTTATATCTACACCCAAATCTCCTAATATTTCTGACTCCTGGTAGCCAAGAAACATATTTATGGATTGATTGACTATGGATACGTTATGAGTATAATAATCTTCCTGGTGATAGGCCAAAAAGTTTCGTCTTCTATATCTATACCCCGGAGCTAAATACCACCCTTCCATATCAGTATCATCTATATAAAAGCGTATTTCGGGCTTTATTATAAAACCCCTTCCCTTATTCGCTATAGCTAGGTTCATTATCCCTGTACCTTCATTATCAAATACCCAAAAATTATAACCGGCCTCCAACTGAAAACTAAAATTATCTAAATCAAAGAGTCTTTTTTCAAGCCCAAAAGCCACACAATTTAATAAATAAGAGGCATTCCATTTTATGGCCCAATTGTCTGAATGTTTTTTTTTATTGATTGTTGGCACTAACTCAAGCTCTATATCAAAATCTTTTCCATTGTTTAATGTAAAATCGTATTCTTTTTTTTCAAAATTTTCTTTAGTCAAAATTAAAGTATGCTTACCACCCTCCAGCTCCATTTTATGAGGGGTTTTGGCTCCGGTTTGAAAATCATCAATAAAAATAGCGGCACCCTCAGGATTCGATTTTATTTGAACGGTTCCAAATTTTGGCACTAATTTTTTTTCAATGAAGGTATTGGCACCCGGAGAAACAATAAAAGAATCGGTTAATGACTCATATTTATTCATTTTTAAGGAATACTTATAGCTGCCTTGCAAAAGGGTATCCTTAAATGGGGTATTACCTTTTTTTATTCCATCAATTATTACTTCTGCTCCGGCAGGTATGGTGCTTAATTTTAAGAATCCAACAGTAAGTTTCTTTGCTAAATTCATGGTATAAACCACACTCGACTCAATGTTCTCGGGAATATTATAATCAAGAGGAAAAAATCCTGTTTTTTTTATTTGAATTCTTCTTTCGGTAGGCGAAACATAAAGCCAGTAGCCATCTTTGGTGGATTTAACCTCGGTGATAGATATATTGGCATTAAATTTTAAATCTTTAAGTTCGGTATTTACAATAATAAGAGCGCATACATCACCATTAAAATCTTTTTTCTCGTTTTTACGAGCCGATAAATCTGAAATATCTTTTTTAAAGTTGCTTATTACAAACTCATCGCTGGCTGATGCGTGAAAAAAAATAAAGAAACTCCATATGGTTACTAATAATGTTTTATACATTGTTGACCCGTTAAATACTTATGTCATTATACGCTATTTAATACTGATTACCTTGGGTCTTGCATTTTTAAAAACAGGCATGGCCATACCCGCACTAGATCCAATATAGGTTGGATCGCAAACAACATATTTTTTATTTTCATGGATAACAAAGTCGCCATTTACATTTCCCTTAAAACAAACTGCTGTGGCAACATGGTTGGGATAGTTAAGCGCAATTACGTCCAAATTAAGCAAGGATCTGGTCAGGTAAGCAAATAATACCGACCTGTCCTCGCAATCTGAATAAGGGTAATGAAAAATTTCTTCCGCAAAAAAAGTTTTTTCTCTTCCAAATTGCTCATCATCTGTTTTATACTCAAATCCATGTTGAACAAATTCTAATAGTATATTGGCTGCTTCAAGCTCATTTTTGCCATTCAACAAACTTTTAAATTCGTACTTGAGCGAGTTTTGAGTATTTTCTGCTACTTGCGAATTAAAAAAAACACTCAACTCGGTGAGCGGCATGTCCTGATAAAAACGCATTAGGTTTTTGTCGTATTTTATGGACATCAATTTGTTTTGACTTTTTAAACTTATGTTTTTATCAACTGTTCCATTTTCGAATTTTGGAGCCTTGTTTAGGTTTAAGTCTATTTTAGCACTCGATTTTGATAAGTCTTCCTTAAAAGAAAAAATATTTTTTATATCCCCCTTACCTATTATATAATAGTAATTGCCATTGATGCTGGTAAACGATAATTCGTAAACTATATTTTTAAATGGCATTAACAGAATTAAACCCTCGTTTGATCTGCCAACTTTAATGTTATAATCCAATTGATTTAAAACGAAAAACTGAAAAGCAATTTGATCATTATAATCTTTAAAAAAATTCTCCGATAATTGTTTCACAAGCAAATACTTGGCCCAATCATTTAATTGTAGGGATTTACTTATTAAATTTATTTGATTAATGAAAGGCTCCATATTTTTATCACTCATCTTCTTCCAATACTGGCTGATTCCTGCTTCATCAAACTGGCTGCAAGGCATAATGAAAGCAGGGTCATAACCTATGGAAAGCGCATTGCCATAAAAGGATAAGTCAATGTAAGAAGCAAAATCTCTGGCCGGCTTTATAACCACAGGCGATTTATCTATTGGATCTTTAGAAACTGGTAAATCTATCAAGGGCAATTTATCCGCATCAGGCTGAACGGGTGCATCGGGAATTACTTTTGGTTGAACTGGAGGAATTGGACTAATTGGAAATTTAACACCGGATTCGACCTGAAAGGCTTCCCATTCTTTTTTTAAAAAATCACCGAATTCTTTATTCCGCTTATTTTTAAAGTCATCAAAACTTTGATTTTGAGTTTTTTTGAAATTTTCAAATTCTTTTTGCATTTGTTCCTGAGAACTCTGCCCAAAAACATAAAGATTCGATGCGAATAAAATTAAAAACAGTAAAAATTTCATAGGTAATTCTTTAGGTAAATGATTGATAAGAACAAAACAAAATTTGTTTTTTCAAAAATATATAATATAAACGACAAATTTAAACTTCTAACAAATGTGTGACAAGGCATAAGGTTTATTTTTTGGAGGTATTTGATTTTATTAATACATTTATAAAAAATAATCTTTTAATCCTAAATCAAATTTTTATGAAAAAAACTATTTTTATGCTTTCTGCTATCGCAATGTTAGGATTTAGTGCATGCAAAAATTCAGGAATGACTTTAAGAAAAGAGCCATTTAATGATTTTGTTTCTGATAAAGAATATTTTAGAGCTGTAGGCGTTGGAACTAATGATGTTGACAGAATGGCCGATAAGATATCCAGAACAGATGCTCAATTAAAAATTTCCGAGTTTGTAAAAATATTGATTTCGAACGTTTTCGAGGATTATTTGAAGACCAATCTTAATAGCTCAAAAAATGAGACTAACGGTAATATTGATAATAAAACTCAATCGGTTACCGACGAAATACTCAAGAACTTAATAGTTAAAAAAAGAGAAGTATACACCCTTAAAAATGGAGATTTCAAAATTTATACTGCTATGGAGGTTAGTAAAAATGAATTAAAAGAAGAAATTAAGAAATCTATCTCCAATGAAAGCAAAATGAGAAATGAATTTGATGAAGAACGATTCAACCAGAGATTTGATGATGCTCTTAAGAGATTTTCTGAAAAACAAAAATAATTACAAACAGCATTTAAAAGCCCTGGTCATTACAATACTAGGGCTTTTTTATGGAAAAAACTGAAATTAAATTCTTAATTAGAAATAAATCTTTGCCTTCATTTTTATGTTTATAATCTAAAAATATTTCAAGCCAATTGCCACTATCTGTTTGATTACATATTAATCATGACGATATCTAAAATTCTTTAAGATTAAATTAGATATTATACACGATAATAAAAATTAAGTAAAACTTAAAAAGTTAATAGATTTTAATAAAAAGTTCATGATTTGTTTCTCAAAAAACATCACAAAATAAATTGAAGCAAATTAAATTACGAAATATTTTAACTAATGATTATCAAGTTCTTAAATGAAAAAAAAAGTAATTTTAAATTTATTTTAAAACTCTTAGTTTTAATATTTGCATTTAAAGTAAAAAATTTGCTTGGTCAATCACAGGAGCTATTGTTAGCAAAATACAAACCCGCAATACTGAACCAGACAAATACGGCTGACTCTTGCGATTATTTATCTGATCAAGAGAAAAAAACAATTCAAATATGCAATCTTGCAAGAACCAACGGCAAGTTGTTTGTAGATAATATATTACTGAATTACCCTGAGATTATTGCCAACATGGATAACAATAAATATGTTGGTTCCTTATTAACCCAAATGGAAA
>CANHPJ010000133.1 GCA_947462515.1 Bacteroidota bacterium
CCATATATTTTGCTATGTGAAAAAGTGGCTCTGGTTTCTTCGTGATTATGTTTTCCGTGAATAATAATGGTATAATCATCACTGCCCAGTTTCTCTGATTTTTTCCATACTCGCTCTACAAAAGGACATGTAGTATTGTATTTTTGAATTTCAATTCCTTTTGATAGTAGTACGTTTTCTATTTCAATGGTTGTTCCAAAAGCTGGAATTAAAACGATATCATCTGATGATAATTCTTCCCAATTCATTAACATCTTTCCACTTGTGTCCATTATAAAGCGAACTCCCCTTTGCTGAAGGTCTTCATTTACATCAGGATTATGAATCATTTGACTCAAAAGAAAAATTCTTTTATTTGGATTTTCTTCAATTGCCTTGTAGGATATTTCAATGGCATTTTCAACACCATAGCAAAATCCAAAATGCCGTGCAATCAAAAATTGAATTGGTCCAAAGTCAAGAAGGGTAGGAGAAAAGTCTTTTTTTTTAGGATCTTGAGATTTTCTTATTTCTTTTATTTGAGCTATTATCGAACTTTTATATTGTTCAGGAATAATAAATGATTTCATGATAGGGTTTATTTATCTAATCAAGTAAATTTAAAGAAAAGAGAAAGATCTTTTAAATAATTACGAAGGACTTTTTGTCTCAGATTTCGTAAAGGAAAAATTTAGTTCTTCCGGCAAGATAGCTTAATCATGCTTTCTTTTTGAGAAATCGCATAAAAACCGATTCCAATCCATTTAGTAATTTTCCAAAAAGCTTGAAGTAAAGGGTAATACCCAGCATAAAAGACATTCCCCAAATCACAAGTATATTGATCCAAAAAGTGTCGATGTAATTTCCGAATATTTTTTTATTAGGAGCGAAGAAATGAGCGCTTATGCTTGTTTCTTCAGATGGATCAAGATAAACAGGATCAGCTCTTTGTATTAGCTCTCCATTTTTCTCCATTATTTTATTCAACTCATTTCTGTTTATTACCAGGTCTGATAAATTATCATTTGCATTTTCATTTTTCAGTTTAATAAATTCCTCTTTCATTTGAGGAGTTTTATTTAGCCTTGAAATTACTCTGTCTTTTTCGTCACTTGCCTTATTGTATAATTTAATATAATTACGATAGAGGTCATTGATATAATTTTTCAATTCATTAACAAATTGTTCATTTTTAAAACTTTGAAATTCAATTTTGTTAATGCCTGGTGCAAATTTTATTTTTTTATTTTGAACATCTTCTTGATTTAATTCGTTCTTAATCAGTAGTATGGCCTGATCAATTTCAGCTTTCATGTTAGGATTGTTGATGTTTTTTTGACAGAAATCAACTTTTCCTTTTAATTCATTTATCCAGAAATTTTTGCGAAAGTCTGCATAGCTTATATCCTTGTCGAATTCGTAAAAATTTCTTTCATATTTATTTTCTTTAAATTGATTTACCGATAAGGCTTCAAAAGCCCATCTTGATGCCATAATATCTCCCCAAACCGGCACAGTTTTTTCTGCTGCAATTGATGGGTTTAGTTTATCAAATTTCACAATAACCCCACTTAATAAAAGCTGTGGGATAAGGATGAATGGGATAAGGATATAAATGGTAACTGCCGAATTGAATGCTGACGAGATATTCAACCCAAGCATATTAGCGAAACAAGAAGTAGTGAACAATATCAGCCAATAATCACCTGTCATGCCTTTTATTTCTAAAATATAATTGGCTACAACAATAAAACATATGGTTTGAATAGCAGAGAGGAAAAACATAATACTTATTTTGGAGAACAAATAACTTCCCCAGCTCAGATTTAGGAATGACTCTCTTTTAAGGATTTTTCTGTCTCTAATTATTTCTTCAGCACTAACTGTTAGACCAATAAACAAAGCCACTATAACGCTCATAAACAGATATGCCGGGATATTTTCGTTTTCTCTGAAAACGTATCCAACAGTATTTGAGATATCGGTATTGTAATATTTCGTAAGATAGGCCAGGAATAAACCTAAAATAGGAGCTTCGAGTAAGTTTATTATTAAGTATTGTTTATTGGTAAGCTTTGATAGAATATCTCTTTTGGTGAAAATTCTAAATTGTTTAAATTTATTTGCTATTCTGAATGGAATATCAGGAAGCGTTGTTTTTGATTCGGGTGCAGAAACAGGAGAAGCAATTTTTTCAAGGTAATTGCGATTCCATTCTTTCGGGGATATTTTTCTATTTCGGGTTAAATTACCGTACTCATCAACAACTTTAGATTCAATGATGTTGAATATTTGTTCCGGGTTTACATTTCCACAGGTAACGCATTCACTCTCATTGCAATTAACGTGATTAATCAAGGTTTTAAAGTAGATTATTGCCTCAACCGGATTTCCATAATAAATTGGATATCCACCCAAATCCAGAATTTTTAATTTGTCAAACATTTTAAAAATTTCGGAAGATGGCTGATGAATAACTACAAATATTAATTTGCCTTTAAGCGCCAATTCTTTCAATAAGTCCATAATGTTTTCCGAGTCTCTGGAAGAAAGTCCGGAGGTTGGCTCATCAACAAACATCACAGAAGGCTCGCGGATCAATTCTAAAGCAATATTTAATCTTTTTCTCTGTCCACCGCTTATGGTCTTTTCAAGTGGGGATCCAACTTTTAAATCTTTTGCTTCATATAATCCTATGTCATTTAATATGGAGGAAACACGGTTAGAAATTTCCTCATCATTTAAACTGCCAAAGCATAACTTGGCATTATAAAATAGGTTTTGAAAAACAGTTAGTTCTTCTATCAATAAGTCATCTTGTGAGACAAAACCTATTACACCTTCTATTTTTTCTTTTTCTGTATGGATGTTGTATCCATTTATAAGCACTTCACCTTTAGAAGGAATTTCATTGCCATTTAAAACATTCAACAAGGTTGATTTCCCTGCGCCACTGCCACCCATTATTCCAATAAGTTTTCCAGAATCTTCCTGTAATGCAATATTCTGCAATCCAATCTTCCCACCTTTAAAATGATATTCTATATTGTTTGCTATGAAACTTATTTTTGCAGTTGATTTATCACTAAGAAAGGCACTTATGATATCACTGTAATAAATAGGTTGCACTTTGGAACTTCTGATGGAGGCACCTTGGTTGAGGATATACACCCTGTCTTTGGTTAAAGGCTGTCCGTTAAGATATAGTTCGCTATTGCCTAGATATCTTAAACTGTATATGTTTACGCTCTCAATCCATAACACTCTAATCTGACCTGTTAGGGTCTCGGAATAAATATGCTTGGTGTTATCAAACGTGACTTGATTTTGGTTATCAATAACCAAAACATGAGTAGAATCTGGTGTTTCTTCCTGCTTACCTTTAATAAATGAATTGCAGCTTTCGTATTCTAAATCACTTATGTTAAATGTTTCGGCTACTGTTGAAACAAATTCAAGATCCTGTGGGGTGATTTCTTCAGAAGAATGAATAAACTCAATTAATCGAAGTAAAACAACGATTTTTTGTTTTTGGGTGAGCTCACTATTAATTTGGGTACATATTTTTAAAACTTTCACCGAGTTGAGTGAGGTTCTTTTTTTTGCACCTTCTTTTTTTGCAGATGTGTTGTGATTTATTTCAATAAACTCATCATATAACTTTAAATACTCATCAACCAATTCTAAATTCAACTGACCTTTAAGAAAAGACTGAACAATTGCTCGCCCATCATTAGTTATCGAATCAACTTTGGCTATTATAGCGAAAAGCTGCATCAGAGCTTTTAAAATGCGTTCACTCATTTCTTAAAAAAATAAAGTAGTAAATTCAGAAAGTAATTCTTTGCAATGAGCTTATTGAGGTTTGAAGCCAATCAACAATACAGAGCATCCGGAGGATAAAGTTTTTGGATTCAATTGAGTTTCAATGATACAATCCATGGAGTTGTTCACTTTAAAATCCCAATAAGGTGAATTTTTATAATCGCTGTTTGAGAAAAGTAGGTTACGGTCTTTATCATAAACAGAAAAAATCAGGTTGCCATCAGATGTTCCGCTGCAGGCAGCAAATCGGTAGGTTGTACCACCAAATAATGTGGCATGGAATTCGGCAATTTCTTGATTCAACAATAGTGATCGGTAAGATTGTCCATCAGAAAGATACTTTGCTGTGATATGTTTTTTACAGATACTTGCAATGGTGTCACATTGAGAGTATGCACTGTTAGTCAATAAAAAAAGGAAAAAAAGAGATAAAGGGATAATAATTTTATTTTTCATTTTGATAGTTTTTTTTAAGGCTTAACCAATAATTTGTTTTCTGATTTCTTCTATTTTTTTGGAGATAACAAGAAGTTGTTCATCCGTTATTTTTACTTCAGTAGTGCTGGTTAATGTAGTAGTTTTGCTGGCTACATCCACAATTGGTTTGTTATAAACATAAACATATTCTATCTGATCAAACAATTCGGAAAGCTCGATAAGACTATTAACAAGAGGTGTAAACTCAGGCGTTTCGTAGAATGGACTTAGCAATTTAACAAGGTTTTCTACTGTTTTTTTCTGTTCACCTATTCTTTTGGTAATTTCCTTCGATTTATTTTCCTTAGCTACAAATGTTGCAAAGTATAAACTTTCAACCATTCCACCGGCTAAAATTAAAGTTCCTAAATCTGTTCTTTCATTATTCTTCAGATAATCATCACTGGCTCTATAAGCGTCAGAAACAAGAGCCAATAAAGAATCTTTGTTGCTCATATTTTTTTCAAATCTGCTAACAAGGCTATTGTCAAATGCGGATGAAACTCCAATTTGATCAGCTAGTTTTTTCACGGATGCCAGATATGAAAGTGCATCCTGTGTTTGCTCATAAATTGTTACATATCCTAAATCTGCTCCATATACGCCAAGATTTAAAGCGATATTGAATTTACCTGAATATTCTGAAGCTTTTTTAGGGGAATTTAGTATTTCCTTATTGTAGGTAAGACCATTTTCCTTAATTAATATTGCAGTTTGCAAAGGAGAAGGGATGCTAAACAACTCTCCATTTATTTTTAGTAAAGCAGACCTAGATCGATCAGCATCAACTGTAACTTCTTCTGTTTCTTTATGATTATTGGTGTCTGTTTTACATTGAAAAAATGTAACAGAAATACCTAAACAAACTAAAAAAATATTTTTTGTTTGATTAAATTTTAAAGTCATGATATGTTTTTTTGATTTTATAATTTCAAGTAATTCAATTGAAAAAGCTTCTATAACAATTAATTCGCGAATATATGAATAATTCTTGTTTCTAAATCTTTTTTTTTGAGGTAAAGAGTCTTGTTTTTAAAAAATTACAAGGCTTAAGTTTCATTTTTTTTATTTGATTTTTTCTTCTTTATTTATGAGTTTCTCTAGATTTTTTTCAAACTAATTAATTATTGTTTTTTTTGATTTAGTAGTCTGAAATATTAAGATAATTTGAAGGTAGTTTCTTCAATGATTGTTTTTTTTATCTCAGGTATTGAAATTTCATTGGAGTCAAATAGTATTTTTGCACTATTTTTCATCGCAGAGGCTTCTACTTTATAAATTCCTTTTTTTTCTTCCAATATTGACCGAAGCATATTCTCGCAGTTTATGCATGTCATACCACTAATTGTTAATTCTATGGACTTGTTCTCTGATTTCATCTTTAAAGGGAATTTCTCTTCAAAATTAATGAAAATAATTTTCATTTTTCTGTTAAA
>CANHPJ010000134.1 GCA_947462515.1 Bacteroidota bacterium
GTTTTTATAAAGTAATTTTTAAGCATGCCTTGAAAAATGCACTAAATCCTGTTGTGACAGCCGTATCGGGCTTTTTTGCCAGTTTAATGGCCGGTGCAGTGTTTGTGGAATGGATATTTGGTTGGCAAGGTATCGGAAAAGAGGTTGTTACCGCCTTGGAGAAATATGATTTCCCTGTAGTTATGGGAACTGTTTTGGTAATAGCATCCATATTTGTTTTGGTAAACATTATTGTAGATATAATCTATGGTATTTTGGATCCAAGAATCAGAGTTAGATAGCATTAATAATAAAAAGTAGTTAGATGAGAAAAAAAATTGTAGCTGGAAATTGGAAAATGAACAAGACTTTGCCCGAAGGAAAACAGCTTATTAAAAGTATAATTGACGAACTCAACCATAGAAATAATAAGGAGGTAAAAATAGTTTTAGCACCCAGTTTTGTTCATCTTCAAAATGCAGTTGAACTTGTGAGTGAATTCAACCAGATTTCTGTAGCTGCTCAAAATTGTTCTGATAAATCTAGCGGTGCATATACAGGAGAAGTATCAGCAGAGATAATCAATTCCGTTGGTTGTGAGTATGTAATCATAGGACATTCAGAAAGAAGATTATATTATTTAGAAACCAATAATATACTTTCGGAAAAGGTAAATCAAGCCTTAAATAATCAGCTCCATGTTATATTTTGCTGTGGTGAAAGTATAGAAGAGCGAAATGACCAAAAACATTTTGAAATAATTAAAAGCCAATTAACGGAGGGGCTTTTTCAAATATCAGATAATCAGATAGATAAGATTGTAATTGCTTATGAGCCTGTGTGGGCTATCGGAACCGGGTTAACTGCTTCGCCCGAACAAGCCCAGGAAATGCATCAATTCATCAGAATGGTAGTTTCAGAAAAATTTGGGGAGCATAAAGCAAATAACATTTCTATCTTGTATGGTGGAAGCTGCAGTTCGTCCAACGCAAAATCAATATTTAATCAAAAAGACGTTGATGGTGGCCTAATAGGAGGTGCCTCTCTTAAATCCGTTGACTTTGTTGACATAATTAATTCTTTTTAATGGATTACATAGAAGTTTCTTTTTCAGTTTCTCCGAAAGATCCGGCAACTGAAATATTAATAGCTGAATTGGGTGAATTGAATTACGAGATGTTTCAGGAAACAGAATCCGGTGTATTAGCATATGTACCTGCCGATTTATTTTCATTAGATAATTTAAATTCAATTGAATTAATGAATAATGACTTGGCTCTTATTTCCTTTGAATACAAGCTTATCCAAGATCAAAATTGGAATAGCGAGTGGGAAAAGAATTTCCAACCCATAATTGTCGACGACACCTGTGTGGTAAGAGCTCCTTTTCATCATTTGGATAAAGAATATCTATTTGATTTAATAGTTGAGCCTAAAATGTCTTTTGGTACCGGACATCATGAAACAACTTTTTTGATGTTGAGTCATATACTTACTTTGAATATCAGCGATATGAAAGTATTGGATATGGGTTGCGGAACAGCTGTTTTGGCAATTTTGGCTGCAAAAAAACAGGCAAAGGAAATTTTGGCCATAGATATTGATGAATGGGCAGTAGAAAATTCTCTTGAAAATATCACACGCAATAATATTACTAACGTAAAAGTTATAAAAGGAGATGCTCAATTATTGGACAATGAATCCGATTACGATTTAGTTTTCGCTAATATTAATAGAAATATTTTATTAAAGGATATTGCAAAATATCATGCTGTAATGAAAAAAAATGCCTTTTTGCTATTAAGTGGGTTTTTTGTAACTGATATTAATTCTTTACTCGAGGCTAGTTCATCGCTTGGTTTTGATCTACAGAATAGCTTAGAAAAAAATAACTGGGCAATGCTTTGTCTGAAAAAACAATAAGTGAAATTATGCTTAAGTTTAAAGTATTTATTGTAATAATTTTTTCTGTTTTTACCTCCGTTTGCTATGCACAAACACCAATAAAGGTGTTCTCAGCAGATTCTGCTCGTTTCATGCAGGAAATGACAGATTTTTTTATTGAGGATAATAAAAAAGAAGGTAAAGAGTTTATGCAGGAGTTTATGGTGGAATTTTTCTCGGGTAAGTTTTCCGAAAAAGAGAAAGATAATATCTACAGGACTTCCAATTTCATGCTCAAAAAACGATTAAAGCCATTTCCTGACTTTAAAAGCTATTTGTCCATTATGATTAAGTTCGCCAATTCCCCTAAATTAAAGGAAAGTTATAATTCATGGCAAATTAGCTTAGAACAAGTAATCGAAAAATCAAACAGTAGAAGATTTGCAGACTTTATATACAGCAGTGAATTGCTGTTTACAGAAAACATCATATATCAAACATCTACAATTTCATGGAAGTCAAACAACAGTAACTTCACATTTGAATTTGACAGCCTACCCTTCGTATCGTTTCCCATGCTTGATTTAAAATGTGAATCAAAAAACGATAGTACTGTAATTTACAATACATCAGGTATTTGTTATATTACTGAAGGGAAATGGATTGGCAGTGGGGGAAATGTAAATTGGCTTAGAACAGGTATTGACGATAAAACCATTATTGCTGAGTTAAAAGATTATAATATTGCCCTAAAAATGCCCTACTTTAAGGCAGATTCGGTGACTTTCTACAATTTGAAATATTTTGACCATTCCTTATTAGGTAGTCTCGAAGATAAAATTTTAGCTAATGTCACAGAACGTTCTGCAACCTATCCGAGGTTCGAATCTTATGATAAACGTTTTGAAATTAAAAACATCATTGATAGTGTAGACTATAATGGTGGATTTTCAATGGTTGGCTCTAAATTTATTGGCTCAGGATCGGAGACAGAACCCGCTCTTTTAACATTTTACAGAAACAAAAAAAAGCTATTTGTTGCTAGTTCTGATGTTTTCCTTATTAGGAAAGAAAGGATATCATCTGACAAAGCAGCCATAAAAATTTTTCTCGAAAATGACTCCATTTTTCATCCGGGACTTCAACTAAAATTAATTACTTCCGAAAGAGAATTAACCCTTTTTCGCGATGGTAAAGGAATATCCTTAGCACCATATTACAACTCCTATCACAAGGTAGATATGGATTTTGAAGCACTTTTTTGGAAGCTCGATCAGCCATTAGTTCAAATGCAGGGAATGAAAGGCAGCACCAAAACAGATGCTAAATTGGAATCATATAATCTTTATTTACCTTATCTATATGATAAACTCTTTACCATGAGTCCGGATCATATTCTATTAGTTTTGAGAGATATATCTAAAAAGTTCAATTCAAGGGAATTTTTGGCCAATGATGTATCAAAAAACCTTGGATATTCCATGAACGATGTGGGTCCGATGTTGTTTATTCTTTCAAATTTGGGTTTTGTTTCTTATAATACCATTACTCAAAAAGTTATTCTAAAAGATAAACTTTTTTATTACATTGATTATAATGCCAGAAGAAGAGATTATGATGTAATTGAATTCAATTCTGATATACAAGGACTTCCAAATGCAACCTTGAATCTTGACAATTATAATATCGCTCTGCGCGGCATACCTCAAATTAATTTGAGTGACTCTCAAAATGTATTTATTTATCCTAAAGGGAATTCTATTTTGTTAAAGAAAAATAGAGATTTTGACTTTTCCGGAAGAGTACATGCGGGTTTATTCGATCTGTATGGTAAGGAGTTTTCCTTTGATTATGAGACTTTTAAAATTAATCTAATTAAAGTGGATTCTTTAAGTATTTCAGTAAAAACCGAAGAAGTGGATGATGAAGGTAGAATTAAAATGAAAAGGGTAAAAACTGTTATTGAAGATATACAGGGTGATTTATTACTCGATGCGCCAACAAATAAATCGGGTTTGCTTGATAATCCAAATTATCCAATAATTAATAGTAGGAAAGAATCCTATGTATACTATGATAGACCTAATATTCAAAAAGGAGTATATAAAAGAGATAAATTTTACTTCAAGTTAGAGCCTTTTAGTTTTGACAGCATCAATAGTTTTCAAAATGAGGCTTTGAAATTTAAGGGATTGTTTGTTTCTGCTGGAATTTTCCCTGACTTTGAGGAGGAACTTGCACTACAGGAAGATTATTCATTAGGATTTAAAAGAAAAGCTCCGGCAGGCGGCTACCCGGTATACGGAGGTAAAGCCCAATTTATGAATAATATCAAACTTAGTCATGAGGGTTTAAAGGGAGATGGTTCTTTAAAGTATCTTGGCTCTACTACCTGGTCTGATGATATGATGTTTTTCCCAGATTCAGTTAATGCTTTGGCACAAAAGCATGAAGAATTAGAGCAGGCAGGCAAAGTTGAATTTCCTCAAGTTATGGGGGAGGGTGTTTATACCCATTACCGTCCTAAATTGGATATAATGCAAATAGATAAAAAGACAAGCCCTATATCCATGTTTAATAATCAAACACAGCATTATGGAACACTTTTTCTGGAACCTTCCGGATTGAGGGGTAAAGGCTTGATGACTTTTGAAGTGGCTGAAATGGAATCAAATGATTACAAATACAAACTAAATGAATTTTTTACCGATACTTGTAATTTCAGACTAACAAACACTGCTGCCTCTGAATTTGCTTTCAAAACAAATAATGTGAACGCTCACGTTGATTTTAATAATCGTTCAGCAAAATTTAAACCAAATACAGGCGGCTCTTTTGTTGAGTTTCCTATGAATCAATATATCTGTTTTGTTGAAGAATTCACCTGGTTTATGGATAAGCAAGAAATTGCTCTAGCCGGCACGGACGTTAAAAAATCGGTAGGATCTGAATCAACCAATTCAGATATGGACTTAAAAGGTTCTCAATTTATTTCTGTTCATCCAAAACAGGATTCACTTAACTTTTTTTCAACATCTTCTATCTATAATTTGAATGATAATATTATCTATTCAAAAGGAGTTAAATATTTTAATGTTGCTGATGCACTTCTTTATCCCGATAGCGGTTCAGTTATAGTTGAGAAAAAAGCAAAGATGCGTACACTTGAAAACGCTACCATTATAGCAAATAATGTTACCAAGTATCATAGTATTTATAACTCTACAATAGACGTTTCTGGTAAAAAAAGTTACCAGGGAAGCGGATTATATGATTATTTAGATGAAAATTTAAGTAAACAGGAAATTAAATTCGAAAAAATTATTGTAGATACAACTGGTCAGACATATGCTGAGGGTAGAATATCAGAGGATAAGAAATTCCAGCTGAGTCCAAATTTTGATTTTAAGGGGGAGGTTAAATTAGAATCAAAAATTAAATACCTGACATTTGATGGAGCAGCTAGGATAAATCATTACTGCGATCCTTTAGCTAAAAATTGGCTGAAATTTCAGGCCGAAATTAATCCTATAGAAATCTATATTCCTATTTCTAATGATCCTGAAGAGATTAATAGCGATAAACTATCTTTAGGACTCATGCTATCTAACGATTCGGTTGGGATATACTCTTCCTTTTTATCGAAAAAAATGAGAGTAAGCGATTCTAAAGTCTTAACCGCAGATGGGTTTTTAGTTTTCGATAAAGTAAGCCAAGAATACAGGGTTTCTAACAAGGAGAAGTTGAACGAGCAATCTTTGCCTGGTAACTATGTCAGTTTAAACTCTAAAGATTGTATCCTAAATGGTGAAGGAAAA
>CANHPJ010000135.1 GCA_947462515.1 Bacteroidota bacterium
CCGCATTGAGGCTTGTCGCACCCAGTTTTGTGCTATCCCCTCTGCATAAAGATTTAGTGTCAGCCGATAATGTATATTGAGTATAATTTACTGTAATTGAACCGAAAGGACTGGGAACAGAGAAGTTACAGCCTAAGCCATCGTCTAATATAAGGGTAGGGGTAAATATTCCGCCATTGGTATAAATGTATTTTATGTTTGATGAATTTGATATTTGAACATCACCATTACCAAAGTCCCAGATATACTTTGCGGTATTACTGGCCGTTGCGTCATAGTTTACCTTAAAAGGTCTGCACCCTCTGGTAGTATCTGCTTTGAATGAACCCGAAGGGCCATTTAATGAAATTAAGCCAGGGGCAATGGTGTCGTCTTTGCAGCCATTTGCTGTGGTTAAAGATAGCCTTAAAGTATAATTTCCCGGAATGTTGTAGAAGTGCAGCGGGTCAGTAAGATCGGATAAAATGGTATTGTCTCCGAAATTCCATTCATAAGAAGGCTTGCCATTTTCTATTCCCGAAGATTTGTTGGAGAATGACACGGCAAAAGGAGGACAGCTGGCCAAAGTAGCAGAAGGACTAAAATCAGCGACAGGGTTTTCGATTTTTACTAAAGCGGGTATTTTTAATGTGCTGTCGCATCCATTAATATCAGTTAATTTTAAACTTATATCATAACTCCCGCTGGTTTCGTATTTATAAGTGAAATTTATAGCGGCTGTGTCGCCGGTGATGCCATCTCCAAAATCCCAAAGGTATTTCAGATTTTTACCGGAAGAGGAGTTTTTAATGGTGAATTCTTTATTCTTACAGGTTATTGTATCCGAAACTGAAAAAGATGGAAAAGGAAAGGTAGGTTCAATAAAATTTGAAATAATTTTTGTTGCGCTACAGTGGTTGGTATCTGTAACAGATAATTTAACCGGATAAGATCCTCTTTCAACATAAATATGAGTTGGATTAGCAATGCTGTCAAGCATAGAATCTCCAAAATCCCATAACCATTTAATTAATGTCGTGTCGGAATATGTTTTATCACTAAATGAAACGGGCAAGGGACGGCATCCGCTTAAGTTATTTGCTTCAAAATCTGGTTTGGGTCCAATGGCATGAAACAAGCTGTCAATATTAATGGTGTCTTTACATCCTTTTTCATCACCAATAATAAGACTTAAATTATAAAACCCGGTGTCAGAATATGTTATTTCAGGTTTGTTACTGACTGATGAGTTACCATTTCCGAAATTCCATAGATAATTAGCGGCATTTTTAGATGTATCAGTAATTATAGGTGAAAAAGGGTAGCACCCGACAGTTGTGTCGCTGTAGAATCCGGCTATTGGGTCGGTAATAGAAATTGCTTGGGTAGTGTTATTTACACATCCGGTTATGGAGTCGCTAACTGTTAAAGTTACCTGATATGTTTTTGTTGAGTCAAAAGTGTGTGAAGGGTTTTTGCCATTAAAAGAATTAAAATCTCCAAAATCCCAAGTCCAACTTGTTCCCATAATAGAAGAATCTTTAAAAGTTACAGTGAAAGGATCAAATCCTAAACTTCTGCAAGATTGGGTATAGTTAAAAAGTGCTTTAGGACCTAAAACCTTTATTGTATCTTTTAAGATTAAGGTATCACTGCAGCCATTGTTGACTGATATTAGTCTTACGTCAAAAATTCCTGTATCCTTAAAAGTTACATTGGCAATTTGGCCAAAAGAGGAAGTTTTTTCAAAATCCCAAAGCCAATTTTTCGAATTTCCTGTCATCCCTAAAGAATTATCAGTAAAGGTAAAAACACTGTCTATACAATGTGAGTTGGGTATGAAGCTGAAGTCGGCTGTAGGTTTATTTCCTGCCAATATTTTGGTTGAGTAAAGATGCTTGCAATTAGAACTAGTAATAATTGTTAGTTTAACATCATATTCTCCTTCTGCGTTGTAAGTATAATTTGCCTTTATAGCCGAATTATCTGTAGTGCCGTCACCAAAGTCCCATTCCCATTTGTTTATGTTTTCATTTGAGGTACTCAAACTTCCGTCAAAATTCACAGGAAGAGGGATGCAACCGGCTAGGGTATTAGTCGAGAAAAAAGCCTTTGGCGGAGAAATTTTAATAAGATTAGATTTGGTTAAAATACTTGAGCAGCCGGCTGCACTAGTTGCCGTTAGTGTAACATTAAAATTTCCAATTGAATCGTAAGTGTGCTTGTGGTTGATGTTTTGATCCGATGAAAATTTCAAGTCGCCATAGTTCCAATTATAACTTGAGGCATCGGTGGATAGATTATTAAATATTACCTCGAAAGGTATTGAGCAGCTTGAGTCTTTTTCTGTACTAAAATCGGCATTAGGCAGTCGATCTACCTGTATGTATTCGGTTTTAATTAATTGATCTGTGCATAATCCATTGCCTACCAAAAGAGATACAGTATAAGTTCCCGGTTGCGTGAACTTATGAAAAGTGTTTTTTGTTTTTGATTCAGGACTTCCGTCACCAAAATTCCATGACCAATTTGTTGCGCCCAATGTTAAATCATCAAATATAACGGTGTCGTCCTGGCAAAGGTTTTTTTTGTTAGCGATAAAATCAGCTTTAATGTTTTTAATGTTTATATAATCCTTAATTCTCAAGCTGTCTTTACAATTGTTTTCATCGGTGATTATTAGTTCCGGACTATAAGTTCCATTTTCTTTAAAATCGTGTGAGGGGTTTTCAGAAACAGAAGATGCCCCATCGCCAAAATTCCAATTATAGTTTAGTTTATTCCCCCTAGAATTGTTTGTAAAGTTTATGTTTGCCGGTAATGAGCATGATGATGTTGGGTTTGCCGAGAAGTCAGCCTTTGGTTTAGTTGTTTCAATATAATTAGTTACGAAATAAGTGTTTTTGCACCCGTTTGTATCAGTTACCTGAAGAGTTATGGTAAACTTATCGGCAGTTTTAAATTGATGAGAGGTGTTTTTGCTAATGCTACTGTTTCCATCTCCAAAACTCCATAGCCATTTATTGATAGGAGCAGAGGGAGGAGAACCGGCAGAAGAGTTGTCAAGAAAGTTAACATCAAAAGGGGCACAACCCGATGAACCACCTGCAGTGCTAAAACTTGCCTTTGGGCTGCTAAATACTGTAATATAGGCAGTTTTGGTTTTTATATCACTGAGGCCATTTTTGGATATTTTCAAAGATATGGTATAGATTCCCGGTTTTGAATATATTGCAGATGGATTTTGTGTGATTGCTTTATTTCCGTTACCAAAGTCCCATTCCCATTCACTGGGCGATCCTAAAGAGTTATCTGTAAGCTGAACTACCAGGGGGGCGCATCCTTTAATACTTGTACTTGAAAAATCAGCAGTAATTTGGCTATATAAATCAGAAAAGCAAACTGAAATTAATAAGATCAATATGCTTGGTTTTAAAATAGCCGGATATAGTAATTTTAGACTCATAACAATGAATGAAATTCAAGATAATTATAATCAAAAATCTTTAAAAACAGAAAGTTAGAATAATTAATTGTTTAATGATTTTTTTTCCTAAAATGAATTCTCTTTTTTGATTTTAAAACAAAGATTTTGGCTTCAAAAGTTTCAAAATTTCAAGGAGTTATTTTAAACGTTAAGTTGCTCTTAACGAGTGTTTTATCGTTTTTCCAGCTTTTACATAAATTTTCTGATTTTATAACGGAATCTGATGTATTGAGGTAATTCCCATTATTATCTTTTTTAATTATCATAAGCTCCCCATCATGCAATGATTTCAAAACTAATTTCTCTAATTCTTTAATTTCAAGGTTTTTATTTGCACTTCCAATTCTAATCCCGATTGCATTATTCCATAAATCCATTTCGCTACTTACTTGATCGCTGCAATTATTGTCTTCCATTTTGCTTCGTTTAAAGCCTAAATAGTTTCCTTTTTCGTGCGCTTTGCCAAGCTTATTCACCTTTTTATGATTTATTTTTTGGCTTAATAAGGCCATCCAGAATGTATGCTTAAATGCATCGAGCTTTCCTCCTGATTCATCCCGGCCTATAATGTTTTTGTTTTTCAAGTCATCGACAGTTTCTGTGGTTAAATTAGTAAGTAAATATGCTTTTTTTGATACAAATGGATGAGCTAAAACCCAGGTTTTTTCCGGACGACTCAATGAACTGTATTTAGACCACATTTTTTTTACCTGACCATAAAGATTCAGCTTCAGCAATGCCTGGAAAAAAAGAAGAAAAATAATTGATTTATAATTCATAGTTTAAAATTTCATTTTTCTTAAATGACTTTACAGTTTTTATATTCATTCATATGCTTAAAATAATAACTTTGAAATTAGTAACGGTTAATAGTTATGTTTTCACTTTATCCTTTTTAAATGGGATAAACATTTAATTGATCAAATTTTGGAAAAATTTTTAAATAGGAAATTATATCTTGTTTTTGCCTTTTTAGTTTGTTTGTTCGCTGCTTATTTTCTTGAGAAAAGTAATTCAAGTTTTGAATTTTCAGATTCAAAATTAAAGAATGTTCAAGAAGTAATTTTTGAAAAAGAAGCAAAAACGCAAAAAGTTTTCGATACGCTGGTTTCTCTGACTGCTTCACCGCATTTTTTAAAAAAAATCAATGCTCAATTAGGCTCTCAATTAAGAGTGTTTTCAAGCAAGGATGATATCTCTCTGTTTATTCTGAAAAATGATACCTTAAGGTTTTGGTCTGATAATAAAGTGCCAATATCAAATTTTTTAAATGGTAAGATGATTGGATCTAGTCTATTTAAAAACAAGTTCGATTATTTTCAGAATGGTTGGTATGAAGTTTTAACTAAAAAATCAGGCAGCTATTTTTTCATAGCCTTTATTCTAATAAAGAACGAATATTCTTATCAAAATAATCATCTGAAGAATCAGTTTCAAAAAGATTTTAATCTATCTAGCGATGTTATAGTTTCTCTGGAAAAAAGTATCTCAGCCGAAAAAGTGTATTCAAAACAAGGTGATTTTTTGTTTTCGCTTATAGATCAGAGTCCGGCTCAATTAGATCTAATAAAAACGGCTGTCATAATTCTGCTTTATCTCTTTGTTTTTCTGCTTTTTGCTCAATTAGTCAAAAGGTTTTATTGTTTTATAGAAAATAAATATGGAGTCAATCCGGCTTTGATTTCTAGTATACTGCTTTTGTGTTTTGTGAGATTTTTGATGATTTTATTTAAGTTTCCCAAAACATTATATCAAACATCATTATTTAGTCCAATACATTATGCCTCTTCTTTTCTTTTTTCCTCTTTGGGTGACTTCCTGCTAAATGCCTTATTAATTGCGGTTTTTTCGGCTATGTTTTATGGTTTATTTAAACTTGATTCAAAGATTTATGAGAATAAAAGGATCAGATATTTTTTAGGATTCTTTTTACTTTTAATACCTGTTGTTTTTTCTAAATTGATTGAGTTTTTATTACAAGACTTAATTCAAAATTCGAGTATTTCTTTTGATCTTAATAAGGTTTTTAATCTTTCCTTATTAAGTCACATTGGATTTTTCTCCGTTGGTATTCTTTTGATGGCATTTATTATATTAAGCTTTAAAGTGTTAAAGCTACTAAGTTACCTTAAGTTTAATTTAAAAGAGCTGGTAATTCTATTTGCTGTTTTTATTTTGCTAAGCCAA
>CANHPJ010000136.1 GCA_947462515.1 Bacteroidota bacterium
TAATTCTTCTTTTTGATGCTCTGCTTGTCTTCTGATTTCATATTCAGCAGAAATATCTTTAACAAAAGCCATATAAAAGGTCTTATCGCCGTCTTGAACTTTACTCATGGTTAAAGTAACAGGAATACGGGAACCGTCTTTACGCTCTACTTCTACCTCGCGGCCTCTTCCTACAATTTTGTCAACTCCGGTAGTTAAGTTGGAGTCTACATACCTGTCGTGGTTTTGCTTGTGCTCGGTAGGTACAAAATTATTGATGTTTTTGCCTATCGTTTCTTCGGCAAGGTAACCCCAGATGCGCTCTGCAGCCTTATTCCATAATATAATACTTTTTGTTTCATCAATGGTAACCACAGCATCTGCTGCCTCCATCAATAATTTAGTGTACAAATCTGAAACATCATTTGATTTACTGTTCAAATTGCCTAAGTTTTTGCCTAATGCCATGGTATTTTCGTTTTGATTATTATTGTTTGTAGATTGTTTTTCTGAGACTATGTGATTTTTAAAACTGTTTAGGATTATTTCCACCTCTTGAATTAAATCTTCAGAAATGTTTAATTCAATTAAAGTAGTGTATAGATGATTGGTAAAAACATGAAAATGATCTTCATTAAGGCCATTTTCTGACAACCTTTTGTGGGCGCTGCCTATTTCTTTGCCTGCATATTTAACAGGTGCCCCAAAAGCATAGGACAAAAAGGTGCGCTGCTTTATTTTTAAAAGGGCAAGGTCGGTACCTTTAAAGAAATGACCAATGGAGGAATCACCTGATATCTTGTCATAGAAAATATCAACTGCAGCATCCAGAGTAGCTTTACCCCCTATTCGCTCAAAAAGTGATTTATTATCCATCAATTGATTTTTCTATTATTAAATTAAAAAACTGGTATTATTTGGTTATTGCTAAAAATTCTTTTGTAACATTTAAATAATCGATTGCACTATTTGAAGTTGGCGCATATTCGATAACACTTTTTCCAAACGATGGCGCCTCTGCTGCTCTGACGTTATTTCTAACAAAATTGTTAAAAATGCTAAGTCCATATTCTTCTCTTATGCGCTCCAATATTTGGTTGGTCAACTGCCTTCTACCATCTACCATTACGCCCAATACTCCTAACACATATAACTCGGGATTGTAATTTTCTTTTACCATAACCACACTGTCTAAAAGTTGTTCTAAACCTTGTAAGCTTAATACATCCATTTGCATTGGTATTAAAACAGCATCACCGGCAATAAGTGCATTAATAGTTAAAAAAGACCCCGATGGCGGACAGTCAATCAATATATAATCATAGTCCTCTTTTACAGTTGAAAGCGCATCTTTAATTAAACTGTAAGGGTACGACTGCTTAATAAACTCGAATTCATAATTTACCAAATCGGTGGTGGTAGGTATCAAATGAAGGTATTTATCTAAGACAACAATATCTTCCTTTTCAATTTTTCGGGTGGCTAAAACTTTTCCGGTTATAGATTCAGAGGCTTTATGGCCAAGCGAAAATGTGAGGTTTCCTTGCGAATCGATGTCCAGCAATAACACTTTCTTTTTTTGCATGCTCAAACCTTTGGCTAAATTTATAGCCGTAGTGGTTTTGCCTGTCCCTCCTTTTTGATTTATTATTGGAATAATCACGATTTAATCTTGGTATAATTTTTTCTTAAAGGTAGAAACGGGAATTATTTTCTACAATAGAGAAAAAATACAGAGCAGACTAATAGAAAACTATGAGTTTAAATTTTATTTTTGTTTCAAAAATGATTGTGTTGAAATGCTATTGGGCATTAAAAACAGTCTGGCCTTTTGATTTTTAGGAGAAAAGAACTCAATTAATCATTTTTTTGAATCTAAAATGTTAATTTGCAATTAATTAATTTAAAACAAGTTTGGTGTGAAAGAAAAATACGCATTAATTCCTCCCAACGACTTAAATAAAATCATTGAAACGATAAAAAAAACTCGTGGCTTTGATTTTTCAAATTATGCTAAGGAATCTTTTCAACGTAGAATAAAACGTATATTAGTATTATATAATTTAACTGATATCGATGTTTTATTAGATAACATTGAAAATGACATTGATTTCTACAAAAAATTCATAAAAGAGATTACTGTTAATACTACGGAGGCTTTTAGAGATCCAACCATGTGGTTATATCTTCGAAATGTACTACTTGAGAACTTTAAAAAGAGAGAGAAAATAGCCATTTGGCATGCCGGCTGTTCTATCGGTTTGGAAGTTTATTCCATGTGTATTTTGCTAAAAGAAATGGGTCTTTGGGACAGAACAACGCTTACTGCAACGGATATCAACAGCGATGTTATTGAAAAAGCAAAATCCGGCATTTACGATTTAAAGGAATATCAAACCATGTATAATTCCTATATAGCATCAGGAGGAAACCCTTTGGATTTTAATTATGTTGTAAAACAGGATAAGTGGTTTCAAATAGATACCGATTTAATAAGCAATTGCACTTTTAAAGAATTTGATTTAGTTGGTGATGATGCCTTCGATAAATTTGACATTATTTTATGCCGAAATGTGATTATCTATTTTGATGAGCATTTGCAAGAAAAGGTTTTCGGCACCTTTTATAATAGCTTAAACATCAATGGAAAATTAATTTTAGGTAAAACAGAATCCATGAATTGGAGTTCTTTTGCCAGAAAATTTGATTCCATAAACCCACAAGAAAGAATTTACAAATTGAGATCTCTAGAATAGAAATTATAATTTTTAAAGCAGATAAAAAGCATTCAACTTATAATAAAACAACATGGAAAACTCGAATGAAAAATTAGCATTAGAACTAATCAACAACGCCCCATATGTTTTTTTTCAGATTGATATAGATGGAAAAATTAATTACATTAATAATACCATAAAGAATCTTGCCGGTATAGATCCGCAAGAGTTGGTAGGAAAGCATTTTAGCGAACTGGTTTTTGAAGAAGAAAAAGAAAAAGTAGTGAACTTCACCAATAACCTTCTCAACAATAAAACAAAATTAATAACCTGCGAATATAAAATAGGCCAAGGAAAAAGATGGATGTATCAAACTCTCAGCGCATCTTTAAACACTGAAGGTGTTATATTGCATTATAATGGCTGCTTAAGAGACATTACGGAGTCTAAAGAAAAGGAATTGAGTAAAACCGACAATAATAATTATGGTTTTAATTTAATGTTTCAAAAGTGGCAGTTGCAAAAAAGCAATAAAATTCTATCAACCCTTCAGGAGTTAAACTCCGAATACATATTAAATACCGACAAAGAAAAATTTTACGAACAGATATTAAATATTGTATTGAATTATTCCGAAAGTAAAATCGGTTATATTGGCGAGGTTTTTTACAATAATAACAAACCCTTTACTGTAATAAATGCGTTTAAAGACTCGCTATTGTCTTTTGATACAAAAACCAAGATTGAATTATCTCATATCATTGAAAATGAATCGAGTAATGAAAATAAAATATTCGGATTTCCACTTCAAACACTCGAAACGTATATCTCCAATAATCCATTAGAAGAAAATTATAATGCCACCTTACCTGAACATTTCCCGGTATTGAATTCCTTTATGGGCATTCCGATAATTTTTGGAGATGAATTAGTTGGTATCATAGGCATTGGGAATAAAAAAGAAGGCTATCATTTTGGAGATTTTGAATTGTTGGAACCTATTATTTCCAACCTTTCGGTAATACTCAAATCCATAAAATCAGAAGACGAAAAACAAAAAAATGAAATTGAGCTAAAAAAAGTTCAAATATTAATGGAAGAGGCTTCCAATGCAATGCCTGACGGACTTATAATAACCAAAAAAAATGGTAAAATAATTCATTCCAACAATGCCGCCTCAAGTATATTAGGTCTTAATAATCAACAACTCAATGGCCGAGAAAACCTTCCTATTAACTGGCAATTAATTGATAAAGAAGAATTTATATCTAAACAACATTCAGCAAAAGAAGAAACACAGGATTCGATAAGTAATTCTTTTTTTGAAATTGCTCTGCTTAAAAATTCAAACGAAAACATCAAACGTGTTTTTGGAGTAAAAAAGTCCCAAGCAGATGATATTACTTGGATAGCCTTAAATCAGGCCATCATAGAAAATATAAACGAACAAGAGAAAAAAGTGGTTTATACTTTTCAGGATATTACCGAGATTAAAAAAGCTTCGGTATTAATAGCCGAAAGTGAGAGCCGATACAAAAATTTATTTGATAATGTTTCCCTTGGAATTTTCACCTCCGATGAATTTGGAAAAATCCTATCTGTAAATAAAACCCTGCTCGACTTGCTTGGTTACTCGCTTAATGAAATAAAAAACATAAATTTTAATGACTTATTGGTTTATAATAAGCTCAAAATAACCCCGACACATAATCCTTACGAAGATTTTATAAATGCTGAAGGTAAAAACCTGACTAAAAAAATTAATACCGTATTAATAAAATCAAAATCAGGTGAATCCATATTGGTCAACATTGCTGTGAGTCATTACATCAGTGAGAACAAAAAAAATGTAATTGTAATTATTGAAGACATTCGCCAGAAAGAGGAAGGAGAAAAAGCAAAAAAGGATTTATCAGAAAAAGAAACGCTGTTAAAGGAGATTCATCACCGTGTAAAGAATAATTTACAGATTGTTTCCAGCTTATTAAATCTGCAAAAAAGCCAGTTTAAAGATCCAGATGTAATTGAAAAATTCAAGGAAAGTCAAGCAAGAATTAAATCAATTGCCCTGATTCACGAAAATCTTTACAGATCATCTGACTTATCGGCCATTAATTTTTCTGATTACCTAAAATCATTAATCTCCGATTTAATAAATAACCTCGCTTTAATTTTAGACATTAAGCTTGTTTTTAACATTCAGAAAGACGTTAACCTGACTATTGATCAATGCGTGCCATGCGGTTTAATAATAAATGAAGTTATAACCAATGTAATTAAATATGCATATATAAATTCAAAACTTAATGCTGAGTTAAGCGTTCACTTAATCAAAAAAGAGGAATTTATTGAAATACTTATTAAAGACAATGGATGTGGTTTTGATTACCAGGAAAAATTAAAAAACAACTCCCTTGGTTTAAAGCTTATTAATACGTTAAGCAGACAATTAGGCGGTGAATTTATGTTTGAACAAAACGACGGTACTGCCTTTACCTTAACTTTTAAACCAACTCATAATAATTAAATGAATGCGCTTAAAAATATTAATCGTTGAGGACCAAGCTATTGTTGCTTTAGATTTAAAAGGAATTTTAGAAGAGTTGAATTATGAAGTTTGCGGAATGGCTATTAACTATAACGAAGCCATTGAGATTTTTAAAACGACCAATCCTGACTTGGTTTTACTAGATATTAATTTAAACCATGAAAAATCAGGAATTGACGTTGCTGAAAGCCTCAAGAAATTAAAAAATATTCCTCACCTTTTTGTCTCGGCTAATAATGATGAGTCCATGCTCGAGAAGGTAAAAAGCACACAGCCCTATGGATTTATTTCAAAACCATTTCAGCTAAAAGACATCCGTTCTGCCATACAAATTGCTTACAACCAATTTTTATTCGAGGAAAATTTAATAGAAAATGAGGCCAAACTCAAAAAATTAAATGTTAA
>CANHPJ010000137.1 GCA_947462515.1 Bacteroidota bacterium
TATTACAGAATGTATAAGAATAATGGACTTGAAATAAATAGCGAAAACCTAGAAAGTTTTTCCAGAAGAAATATAACTGGAGAATTGAGTAAACTGTTAAATTCTCTTACAAACTAAAATTAATCTTATATATTGTAACTACATTGCTTAATATTGTTTTTAAAAAGCTTTTAATAAATTCATAGAAAATGATTCAAAATAAAAATATATTCATTACTGGTGGAGCAGGTTTCATTGCTAATACATTAATCAGAAATCTAATCATAAACAACAAAATAACTATCTATGATAATTTCCATAGAGATACTCTAACCGGTAGTGGTTTTCTGCATCATCCAAATATTAAGGTCATAAAAGGTGATGTTTTAGATCAAGATCTGCTAACTACATCTATGGAAGGTTCAGATATTGTTGTTCATGCAGCAGGTATTGCAGGGATTGATACTGTAATTAAAGATCCTGTTAGAACTATGAGGGTAAATATGATGGGCACGGCCTGTGCTTTGGAGGCGGCAAGAATTAATGGTATAAAAGATAGATTTATTGATTTTTCTACATCTGAAGTGTTTGGTAGTCACGCTTTTAAATCTGCTGAAGGCGATACAACCGTTTCCGGTAGTGTTGGTGAAGCAAGATGGGTTTATGCGGTGAGCAAACTTGCAGGGGAACACTTGGCCCATTCGTATTTTAAACAATATGGATTGCCAGTTGTAACAATTAGACCATTCAATGTATATGGTCCAGGTCAAACAGGCGAAGGAGCCATCCAGATATTTATTAAAAGAGCGCTAATGAATGAGGAAATAAACATTTATGGTGATGGAGCGCAAATTAGGGCCTGGTGTTACGTGGATGATTTTGTTGATTGTTTAATGCGTTGTATTGAAAATCCAAAAGCAATCGGAGAAAGTTTTAATTTGGGTAATGCCCGAGCAGTTATTACGACTTTAGGATTGGCTCAAACTGTTTGTCGAGTATTAGATTCAAAATCTAAAATATTATTTAAACCAGCACTAAGCGCAGATATTGAACTAAGAATACCGAGTGTGGTAAAAGCAGAGGAAGTTCTAGGCTTTAAAGCTCATATTGATTTGGAAGAGGGAATATTAAAAACTGCGGAATATTTTAAAACATTAATGTAATTATCTATGTCTTTTATCCCCTTAATGCAACCTTCGATATTAGATGATGATATTGAGGCTGTGACAAAGGTTCTGAAAAGTGGAATGCTTATACAGGGCAAGGAAGTAGAATTCCTAGAGAGTGCTTTCAGCAACTATAATAGTGTTTCTAATGCAATTGCCTTGAGTAATGGAACTGCAACGCTTCATTTAGCATTGATTGCTCTTGGGGTAGGAGAAGGTGATGAAGTTATTGTTCCTGCATTTTCATACATTGCTACCGCAAATGTGGTGGAATTAGTTGGGGCTATACCTGTATTTGTAGATATAAATATTGGCACTTTTAATATTGATGTAAATAAGATTGAAGCAGCCATTACCCCTAAAACCAAGGTTATAATGCCTGTTCATGAATTTGGACTTGTAGCTGATATGGATCAAATAATGCAAATTGCTAAAGCGCACAATTTATTTGTTATTGAAGATGCTGCCTGCGCTTTGGGGTCGAAGCATAATAATAAATTTGCCGGGACATGGGGAGATTTTGGATCTTTTTCTCTCCACCCTCGTAAGGCAATAACCAGCGGTGAGGGTGGTGTTTTAATTACAAGCAACGACTCATTGGCTAGGCAGATAAAAATAAAAAGAAATCATGGGGTTGAGATTGTTGAAGGTAAAATGGAGTTTGTTGATGTTGGATATAATTACCGAATGACTGATTTTCAAGCCGCATTAGTTAATAGCCAATTTAAGCGTTTAGATCATGGTATTAAATATAAGCAGTCATTAGCTCAAATTTATTTCAATGAAATAAAATCGCCAAAGGTTCGGCTTCCATTTGTGCCTTCTGGGAAATACCATACCTGGCAAACTTTTCATGTTTTATTAGATGATTCTTTAGACAGAGATGAAGTTATATTAAAGTTAAGAGAAGCAGGAATTGGAACTAACTATGGGGCTCAATGTATGCCTTTTATGAAATATTACCAGCAAAAATATAAATTGAATTGTGAACACTTATATCCAGAGGCTTTAAGAGCATTTAAGCAAGGTCTTGCCTTACCATTATATGAAAAGCTTACTGAAATAGATATCAAAAAGGTGTGCGATGTTTTAAACAAAATACTTTAATGCAGGAGTTAATCGTTTTTCCATATAGCGGAACAGGTATAGAAGCTCTGGATTGTCTTGGAAAGGATTTTAAATGTATTGGCTTTGTTAGCGATGATGAATCATTAATAGGGTCTTTTTATAATGAAATAGGAATATTTAGTAGAGATATTTTTATTCAAAAACCCAATGCTAAAGTCTTGGCAGTACCAGGAAGCCCATCTTCCTTTTTAAAAAGAAAAGCGATAATTGAAAATTTAAATATTGACGATTCCAGATTTGCAAGTGTAATTCATCCAAACGCATTTATTTCGTCAAATATTAATATTGGATTTAATACCCTGATAATGGCAGGAGTCGTTATTACCAGTAATGCAAAAATAGGAAATCACGTCTGTGTGTTGCCAAATAGTGTAATTCATCATGATTCAGTTGTTGGTAATTATACATTAATTGCTGCCGGAAATGTTATTTCAGGTGACGTTAATATAGGTGAAAATTGTTATATTGGAGCAGGTTGCAGCATAATAAATGGCTGTACTATTGGGAGCAAGTCATTGATTGGAATTGGCAGCAATGTCATTCGAAACATTCCTGAAAATAAAAAATTTGCAGGAAATCCTGCAAAAGAATTGACGAGAGAATAAGGCCTTAATGATAAGGAAATCAAAAATTAAGATTTTTCTGCTTCTTTTATCATACTATTCTATAAGTTGAAACAATACTTTTTCTTTGAATTAAAGTCTTAAGATTTGTAATCTCGATAAATGAAACGTTTAAAACATTTCACTTTAATCACATAGTTTTTTTATGAAAGTATTATTTCTGCCCAGCAATGTCGCTTCACTTCAAGCAATTACTGCAGAGGCATTAAATAAAATTGAAGGTATAGAAGCTGTTGCAATTACTAGTGAAATGAATAAATATCAGGGAGTTAATAAATCAATTGTGTATATTCCAAATCAATATAGCTCCTATAATCCTTTTAAATTTATCCGCAATAAATTTCTTTATGCTAAAGAAATCAAGAAATGGATTGAGTGGGCTGATGTGATCCATTATGTCTGGGGTCCTGCATTCAAAGATGGGAGAGATCTAAAGTGGGCTAAACAAATGAATAAGCCAGTTTTTATAGAGTGGTTAGGAAGTGATATACGTAATCCGGAATTACTATTTAAAATAAATCCATTTTATAAAAAGGTTTTTTATAATGGATATGAATATTGCAAGAGAGAAGCCAGTAGTTATAAAATTACGGTGCAGCAAATGTTTCATTCCATTAATGCTATACCTACACTTTCTCCAGAAATGAGTATTTTTTTAATTAAAAGTTTATTTCCAAATTACAAAAGTCTCATGCAGAGACTGAATGTTAAGGATTTTGAGCCTAATTATCCATCAAAATTTAATAAAAAACCACTTGTTATTCATTCTCCATCTGCAAAAATATGTAAAGGAAGCGACCTAATAATTCCTATTATTGAAGAGTTGAAAAAAAGTTATGATTTTGACTTTGTGTTACTTCATAATATGCCTAGGGCTGAGGTTTTAGAGCTTATGTCGAAGGCAGATATTTTTTTAGATCAAATAATTTGTGGGGGACATGGAATGGCTACTTGCGAAGCAATGGCTCTGGGTAAACCAGTTATGTGTTATATAATGCCAGAAGTTTTTTATGCAGGTCTTCAAGAAGATTGCCCTATAATTAATACCAACCCAGATAATTTAAAGGAACAGTTAGTAAGGTTAATTACTGATTCCAATTTGCGAAATGAATTGGGTCTCAAAGCTCGCCAATATGCAGAAAAACACCATGATGCAGATGTTATTTCCTTGGAATTAATTAATATGTATAAATCTGAATTGGCAAAAAAGTAATTATGATAAAATCCTTAAAAACACTTTTAAGTGATTCATTGATATATGGCATCTCGGGAATCTTGAGGAGCATGATTGGTATTTTTTTGATTCCATTTTATACTAGAATTTTCTCGCCGGAAGAATATGGGATTATAAGTATAATTACTACTACTTTTTTTTTGATTGGACTCTTGGCTGTCTGTGGTTTAGATAATTCGGCTCATCGCTGGTATTACGATAACGAGGATTTAATTGATCGGAAAAAAACTTTTTCTACATGGGCTCTTTTTCAACTTGCCTTGTCAGTACTTTTTTCTCTTTTAATTCTACTCTTTAGTCCAATTTTTAGTGACTTACTATTAGGCTCAAGTGAAAAGTCTTTTTTATTTATTTTCCCTTCATTATCATTGATAACCGGTGTTTTGCCTGCAGTGGTTTCTAATTGGTATAGGGTACAGCGCAAGCCATTAGCTACTATTGTTTTTACTTTTTTTCAAACTTTAGTTACTGTTGGATGTACAATTTTGTTTGTCAATGTTTTTCAATGGGGAATAAATGGCATCTTCGGAGCATTAACAGTTAGTTCATTAATTTTTACATTAATTGCCATTCAGCAGATGCGTGGCTGGCTTAGTTTTAAATATTTCAGTCAATCGCGTCTTTTTGATATGATGAAATTTTCCTTGCCTTTAATACCTGCCGCGCTCTCTTTTTGGCTTCTTAATAATACTGATGCTTATTTTATTTCTTTTTTCAAAAATAAAACTGAGGTCGGTTTGTTTGCAATTGGCGCTAGTTTAGCATCTGTAATGAGTCTGTTTACCGGAGCATTCCAACAAGCATGGGGTCCTTTTGCTTTTTCGATAATCAATAATGTTGATGCCAGGCAAATTTATGCTAAGGTGTTTTTGATTTACGGTTATTGTATAGCCTTTCTCGCTGCTTGTTTTTTGATGTTTGCTCCAGAAGCACTTATGCTATTTACTACTCCGGAATATTTTGAATCTGCCTGGGTGACTGGAATTTTAAGTTATAACTTGATGTTTATCGGGTTTTCATACATTGCTATTATTGGGATTTCTATTTCTAAAACAACCTCTCCTTATGCAATCGCTATGTTATATGCAACTATTGTGACAATCGTTTTAAACATCCTACTTATTCCTGCTTGGGGAAAAGAAGGCTCAGCATTAGCTACCTTAGTAGCGCAAATAATAGTTCCGGTATATTTGTTTCACAAAGGGCAAAAGAACTATTTTATCCCCTACGAATTCAAAAAAGTAATTTTGATAATTTTGGTTTTTGCGGCTATAGGTCTAATTGCTAGGTTTATTCCTTTTTCCTGTTTTATAGTTCAAGTTCTTTTTAAAGTTTTATTGGCTTTATTGATGCTAGTATTAATTATTCAATTTAATAAGTCATATTTGATTGTTTTATACAAAAAAAGTATTAAAAAGCTCTATTAATACCAACCACATACCTATACTGAATAAATGCTTCTGAAACAGCCGGTGTTCTGTTCAATAAAAATGGCATGTCGAATCGAATCACCA
>CANHPJ010000138.1 GCA_947462515.1 Bacteroidota bacterium
ATTTAAAATTCATACCATAAATCCCAACTATAAAAGTTAATGGTATAAAAATGGTAGAAATAATCGTCAAAACCTTCATTACCAGATTCATTTTGTTACTTATGCTCGATAGGTACATTTCCTGATTACTGGTCAGCATGTCTCTGTATATATCAATACTCTCGTTAATTTGTAGTACATGATCATATAAATCCTTGACATACAAATGTGTAGAGTGTATAATCAATTCGTTTTCATTTCTGTATAAATTATTGATCACATCTCGCATAGGCCAAACAGATTTTTTTAAAATGATCATTTCTCTTTTGAGATGATGTATCGTCTTGAGGGTTTTCTCTTTTGGATTATTAAATAGTTCCTCTTCTAATTCCTCCATGGTATCTCCAATTTTCTCTAAAATCACGAAATAATTGTCCACAATATTATCTAACAAAGCGTAAAGCAGATAATCAGTTCCTGTTTTTCTTACCCTTCCTTTTCCGCTTCTTATTCTATTTCTGACATAATCAAAAACTTCTCCTTGCTTTTCCTGAAATGTTATTAAACCCTCGGCATGAAGCACAAAGCTTATTTGTTCGGTTTGTAAATCATTTAAATGATCGTCCCAATATATCATTCTGGCAACCACGTATATGCAATTATCGTATTCGTCTACCTTAGGTCTTTGATTTGGATTTACAATATCCTCAAGTAATAGGGGATGTAGGTTATAAATTTCACCAATTTGTTCAATTAATGCTATATCATGCAATCCATTAATGTCTATCCATTCTTTAGTGTTTCCATTATTTTTAAAATTTCTAATATCCTCAATACTCGCCTTTGTTTTTTCTTCAAATGAAGCTTCATTATATGAGAAAATAGCCATGCTGGCTGATTCACTCTTCTTCTCGCCAGTATACACAATACTCCCCGGAGGTAAACCGGTTTTTTTTGACCGGCTTGGTTTAAATACTGGCTGTTTTTTTGGCATGATTTAAAGAGTTATTCAATTAATTTTTCTAAAAATAATCCTAATTTTTTATAAATTTTAAAATTTCTTGTATAATTGCATTAAACATTAATTTATCAATTTAGGATTTTTTAGATTCCAATTTAATTAATAAAATTTTTTTATTATTTCTTAGGTTCTTATTTAAAAATGAAACAATCAAAAAATAATTCAAACGGTTCATCAAAATCAAGAAAAGAATTTGATCATTTTGATGATAGTAAAAAGTCATTAAATACAAAATTTAATGAAAAAAAGAGCTCTAAAAACTGGAAAAATAATCTCTTTGGAAATGATGATGATTCAGATGATGATTACTCATATCATAATGATCACGATGAAGAAGAGTAATTTTTTTCCGCTCTGAAACAAAAAAACGTTCTTAATATAATTTTTGAACGTTTTTTTCATTTATTGATACTTTTAACTCCATAACCACTAAGAAAAAAAATCATGGATCAAAATACATCCCTTTTAAAAATTGTTGAAAAAGTAAAAGAATTTCATGAAGCTTTTTTAATAAATAATGAGGAAAATCCAATCGGTGTAATTTCAGAAGCAGATTATGTGCTTAGACATAGATTAATGCAAGAAGAAAATGACGAATATCTCGATGCATGCAAAAAAGGTGATATAATTGAAATAGCTGATGCCATTGGAGATAAGTTATATATATTGTGCGGAACCATTCTAAAACATGGTCTTCAGCATAAAATTGAAGAGGTATTCAATGAGATTCACAGAAGTAATATGTCTAAGTTGGATGATAATGGCAAACCCATCGTAAGAGAAGATGGTAAAATTTTAAAAAGCAACCAGTATTTCAAACCAAATATTAATTCGGTTTTGAACCAAAATAAAACCTTGTAATTTATATAAATGACCACTTCTGTAAATAGAATTCTGATAATAGATGACGAAATTGATATTTGTTTTATTTTGAATCATTATCTGAATAAAGAAAATTTTCTGGTAGATAAAGCTCATTCATTAAAAGATGGTTTGGAAAAAATGAAATCTTTTAATCCTCAAATATTATTTTTAGACATTAGTCTGCCGGATGGTTCAGGGTTAAATTCAATTAAAATCATAAAAAAAATTCTTCCCGAGGTAAAAATCTCCATTATTAGTGCCTATGACAGCGCCGAGGATATCGAAAAAGCAAAAAATGCCGGTGCAGACTCCTATATCACCAAGCCTTTTACCAGAGCCATAATTATGAATACCATCGAGGATTTTTTATTGAAATAAACGCTTTATCTTGCTTCCAAATCCACTATAATTCAAACTTTTCTTTCTAAAGGCTATATTTGCTTTTTTTCTAACGTTTTATTTAATCTGCTGCCCAAAATTTCATTTTAATGCCTTGAAAATAAAAAGCTGCATTTATAATGAGTTTTATTGCTAAAAAATGAAAAAACAATTACTAACCATCTGGGATGTTTTAAAAGAAACTGCCAAGGAATTTAACAACCATAGAATTTTAAGATTAAGCGCCGCTTTGGCTTATTATGCCATATTTTCTGTCCCCCCTATGTTGATTGTTTTAATTAGCTCTTTGGGAATTTTCTTTGGTAAACAGGCCATAACTGGTAAGGTTTTTATAGAACTTAAAAGCCTTCTTGGTGACCAGGCTGCTTTTCAAATTCAGGAAGTCATTAAAAACATCAGCCTCTCTGGAGAAACAAAATTCGCAACTATTATTGGTTCTCTGTTATTTGTCGTTGGAGCTACTTCAGTATTTACTGAAATACAAGAATCCTTAAACGTTATTTGGAGGGTGAGACCCAAACCTAAAAAAGGATTTTTAAAGCTTTTAAGAAATAGATTTTTGTCCTTTTGTATCATTTTAACCATTGGTGGATTGGTAATAATTTCAGTGTTTATTCAAACTATTGTAATGTTTTTCAGCACCAAAATAGGGATTCTATTTCCGAAATTTTCTATTCATCTGTTCCATTTTTTTAATTTCGGCATTCTGCTTTTCATATTAACCCTGCTTTTTGCAATTATTTTTAAAATTCTTCCGGATGCTAAAGTTCATTGGAAGGACGTGGGCATTGGTGCTTTTGTTACTTCTGTTCTTTTTATTAGTGGAAAATATTTGATTACATATTACTTGGGCCACAGTGCCTGGTCTTCGGCTTATGGTGCGGCCGGTTCTGTTATTATTTTATTGATTTGGGTATATTATTCCTCAATTATTTTATTTGTTGGGGCAGAATTTACCCAGGTATACGCCAGAAGGTTCGGCAATAAAATCAGCCCTGCAGAATATGCTACATCAATTAAAGTGATTGAAATAGAGGAAGATAATTAATGTAACTAATTGTTTTGTTTTTATAGTACGGTATTTGTTAGATAATCTTGGGATGAAATAACTTGATTTTTAAAATGAGTTTTTTAATTCCCCTAATTTGGTTTGTCTTTAAATACTTATTTCAATTTTAATAATATAAAAATAATATGAAGCATATTTTATTGATAGATGATGATGTTGATATTTGTTTATTGCTGTCTAGGTTTTTAGGTTCCAAAGGGTTTAAAATTTCTATTGCCCATGGGGGAAAAAAAGCCTTAGAAACTTTAAAAAAAGATAAAATAGATCTTGTTATATCTGATTTTAGACTAGGGGATATGGATGCCCTAGAGATCTTGAATAAAATGAAAGATTTTAACCTCGAAATTCCGGTAATTATCATAACTGGATATTCGGATATTAAAATAGCCGTCAATGTCATCAAAATGGGTGCCTTCGACTATGTTACCAAACCATTATTTCCTGATGAAATTTTACATACAATTAATAGAGCTCTTGACTTTAAGCCCGATGACTCCAAAAATCAAATGGTTTCAAAATCTAAAAGTCAGTCTCTGACTAATATAAACGATAATTTCGTAATTACTGATAGTAAGGAGTCTAAAGAGTTGTTTAGACAAATAGATCTGGTTGCTCCAACAAATTATAGCGTAATAATTTTCGGGGAAAGTGGAACCGGCAAGGAGTCCGTGGCCCAGAATATTCACGCAAGAAGTGCAAGAAAAGATAAGCCATTTGTTGCCATTGATTGCGGTGCCTTGTCAAAAGAGCTTGCCGGAAGTGAACTTTTTGGACATGAAAAAGGTGCTTTTACCGGAGCCTTAACCACCAAAGAGGGGAACTTTGAAATGGCCAACGGGGGCACTATTTTTTTAGACGAAGTATCTAACCTTTCTTATGATATTCAGGTTTCTTTGTTAAGGGTAGTGCAGGAAAGAAAACTTAAAAAAATTGGTGGTACAAAGGAACTCGATCTGGATGTTAGAATTATTGTCGCATCTAATGAAAATTTATATGAAGCCTGTCAGAAAGGTAATTTCAGAGAGGATCTTTATCATAGATTTAATGAATTTAGTATAACCATTCCCGCCCTTAGAGAAAGACAAAAAGATATCATGATGTTTGCCAATCATTTTCTAAACAAGGCTAATATTGATTTAGGGAAAAATATTAAAGGATTTAATGAGGATGTGGAAGATAGTTTTTTGAATTACTATTGGCCGGGAAATTTGAGAGAAATGCAGAATGTAATTAAAAGAGCGGCCTTATTAACTGACGGTGATTTAGTGCAGTCTAAATCCCTGCCCTTTGAGATTTCTAATAGTTCTAAAATTATTTTTCCTACCAATTCCATCACAAATTCAATACAGGATAAAAGTAATTATGCTCCTTCTCTAAAAAATATTGGACTTGAGGCTGAATTTACAACCATTATGTCAGTGCTCAAACAAGTTAATTTTAATAAAACCAAAGCTGCAAAAATTTTAAACATCGATAGAAAAACTCTTTATAATAAAATGAAAGCAGTTAATATCATTTAAATAAAGAGAAACCATATATCAAATTAATAAGTAATACGCTTAATGAAAATTACAGGAAATCAAGATTCTGGTCGAATTGTTTCGAAAATTAAATCAAATAATAAAAATAAAATTTCTTGTAAAAATGATTTGATTTTTGATTCTAAAAACGAATATTTTAATAAAAAGAGTAAAGTGGCACTTACAAGTAGGATTGCCAGGAATTTTGCTCATGAAATAAGAAATCCTTTAACGAATATCAACCTGGCAATTGAGCAAATTAAACAGGAATTGAATGAAAAAAATGAATTGGTTTCTGCATATATTGAAATACTTAATAGAAATTCATTGAGAATAAACCAATTGGTAACAGAATTAATTAATTCAAGCAGACCTGCAGATTTACTTATCGAGAAAGCATCCGTTTCTAATATTCTAAATGATTGCTTATCTGATTTAAATCCTCTTTTAGTAAACAAAAAAATAGAAATCATTAAAGATTATGAGCCGGAAACGGAAATCTTGGTTGATAAAGTTAAGTTGAAATTGGTTTTTAATAACATAATTTTAAATTCAATCGAGGCTATTGAAAATGGGGACGGAACAATTAAATTGGAATTGTTTTCTCATTCCAATAAACTTATTGCAAAAATTTCTGATAACGGTAAAGGTATAACTGCAGAAGATTTAAATAAAATTTTTGATCCTTTTTACAGTAAAAAATCTAATTCAAGAGGTTTAGGATTAAATTTTGTGCAAAACATTGTTATTGCTCATAAAGGTCAAAT
>CANHPJ010000139.1 GCA_947462515.1 Bacteroidota bacterium
TACTTTTGCATACTTTTAATATTAAAATTTTAAGTATAAATGAATCAAAATAGCACTGAACTTACAAGATTAAATAAATTCATTTCCGAATCAGGATTCTGCTCCAGAAGGGCTGCCGATAAACTTATTGAAGAAGGAAGAGTGACCGTGAATGGCAAAAAACCGGAATTGGGTCTTAAAGTCTCCTCCCAGGATATTATTAAAGTAGATGGAAAACCTGTTAAAATTACTGATGCCCCTATATATATTGCCTTTAACAAACCTACCGGTATTACCTGCACCACCGAACAGCAAATAGAAGGAAATATCATTGATTACATTAATTATCCCAAACGTATTTTCCCCATAGGAAGGTTGGATAAGCCATCGGAAGGTTTAATTTTTTTAACCAACGATGGCGACATAGTCAATAAAATTCTAAGGGCGCGCAACAATCATGAAAAAGAATACCTTGTTTCTGTCGACAAACCTATAACAGCAGATTTCATAAAAAAAATGGGCAATGGTATTCCAATACTTGATACAGTTACCCGGAAATGTTTAGTGAAAAAAGAAGGTCAATTCATATTTCGAATAACATTAACCCAAGGCCTAAACAGACAGATTAGAAGAATGTGTGATTATTTGGGATATGAAGTGCTGGCATTGAAAAGAGTCAGAATTATGAACATTAAATTAGACGATTTAGAAATTGGTAAATGGCGATATTTAAGCGATCATGAGATGAAATCCATCAATGAACTGATTGCCAATTCAAGCAAAACTGCCGAAGCTTCGCTGGATAAATTTAGCTTAGACGAAGATTAATCTTCTTGATATATTATATCACCATAGAGAACCCAAAGATATTCCACATAGAAAATTACGCTTACTAAAACTGAATAAATGTCTCATAAAATGGAGCTTCCCATAGATTTTAAAACCAGAATAAAGGATATACTAGGTTCTGAAATGGAGGCATTTGAAAATTCTTTGACAAGCCCTTCTCCGGTTTCAGTGAGAATAAATCCCTTAAAAAATACTGATCCTATACCGGTAGATGAACGCATAGATTGGTGTAAATCAGGAAAATATTTAAGCCAAAGACCGGTATTCACCTTAGATCCTTTTTTTCAGGCTGGTGCCTATTATGTTCAAGAGGCTTCATCGATGTTTTTGGAACAAATACTAGAACAAATTCTAGATTTATCTCAAGATATTAAAATACTTGACCTATGCGCAGCACCCGGGGGCAAATCAACCCATATTGCCTCCTTGATAAATTCAAAAAGTTTACTGATAAGCAATGAAGTCATTCGATCAAGAGTCAATATTTTAGAGCAGAATATAGCCAAGTGGGGCACCCAGAATGTTTTTATCACCAATAATGACCCAAAAGATTTTTCTGCACTAAAAAATTATTTCGACATCATTGTTATTGATGCACCCTGCTCGGGTGAAGGAATGTTTCGTAAAACACCTGAGGCCAAAGAAGAATGGAGTATGGACAATGTAAACCTATGTTCATCAAGACAAAAAAGAATTTTAGGCGATGTTATTGATTCACTTAAACCGGGAGGCTTTCTCATATACAGCACCTGTACTTTTAATTTGGAAGAAAACGAAAATAATATCGACTGGATACTTGAAAACAACCCTGATTTTGAATCAATTAAAATAAATACCAATCCCAATTGGAATATCTTAGAAAATAAAATCACCAAAGAAGATAAACTGCTTTACAGCTATCGATTTTATCCTCATAAATTAAAGGGAGAAGGATTTTTCAGTGCTTGTTTAAGAAAAAAAGAAAATGAAAATGAATTCCATTCCAACTACAAAAGCAAGCCAAGACAAAGCAATGAGGCCGTCCAGAAAAAATTAATTCCCCTACTAAATAAATGGATTAAAAACCCAACTGAATATTCGTTTTTGAATCATAATAATGAGGTTTATGCCCTGAAAAATAACCAAGTTGATGATTTCGAAAAACTAAAAAGAATCTTAAATATCAGGCATGCAGGCATTAACATGGGGAAATTAATGCGCGATGAACTTTTACCGGCTCATTTTTTAGCCTTAAACCCGGCAATCTCTGATGACATTCAAAAAATTGAAGTTAGCCTAGAGCAAGCCCTACTGTATATGAAACGGGAAGACTTTAATGCTAAAAACATCACGATAAAAGGATGGGCGCTAATAACTTATGAAGGATTAAATCTTGGATGGATTAAAATACTAAACAATAGAATAAATAATTATTTTCCTAAAGAATGGAGAATAAGAATGGCTATAGATTAATCGAATAAAACAATGAATATCAATTCAATAGAAATATCAAAATAATCCATTAAACTTTATTTTAAGATATTTGTTAAAAATGTGTTAAGTCTAAATTTCTTAAATAAGCTTATTAATTATAGAATTATATTTGCCGAGTATTTTCAAATGAATTAAAATTGCTTTCGATTACTTTTTAAAAAAATTAAAACTTTTCAAAAAAACTGCAGCTATGTATCGAGTTATTTTATCAACATTTTTATTTTTTGCTGTTTCCATTTTACAGTCATTTGGATTAGGAAAAGATGGTTATTCCATTCAGGTAAAGGTAAGTGGAATAAAAGAAGGTATGTTTCAGCTGGCCAACTATTACGGGGATAAACAATACCTTAAAGACTCTTGTAAGATAGATGAAAAAGGCATCATCGTTTTTAAAGGCGATGAAAAACTCGAGGGTGGTATTTATATGGTGATAACACCTGAAAAAAAATATTTCGAAATCATAATTGATAAAGAACAAAAATTCTCGCTGGAGACTGACACTACCGACTTTATAAAATTCATGAAAATAAAAGGTTCAGAGGAAAACACCATTTTCTATGAATACCTAAACTTCCTAAACCCAAGAGGAAAAGAAGCCAGCGACTTAAGTGAAAAAATGAAAGGTCTCGATACTACCTCCAAAAAAGCAGAGATAGCTGACATAAAAGAAAAAATGCAAAAGATAGATAACGAGGTAAAAGATTATAAGAAACTACTGCAATCAAAGTATCCGGGATCCTTTGTGGCTATGTTTTTAAAAGCAATGGACGAGATAGAAATTCCGGAACCTCCTGTTTTAGAAAATGGAAAAATTGATTCTACATTTAAATTCAGATATTATAAAGATCATTACTGGGATAATTTGGATCTATCCGATGAAAGAATAGTGCGTACTCCAATATATCATGGGAAATTAAACAGATACATGGAAAATTTAACCATTCCGATGCCTGATTCCATTAATGCAACAGCCGATATTATTCTTGAAAAAGTAAAGAAAAATTCCGAACTGTTTAAATACACCCTTTGGTGGATAACAAACACCTACGAACGCTCAAAAATAATGGGAATGGACGCTGTATTTGTTCACATGACCGATAATTATTACAAAAAAGGTGATGCCTACTGGGTTGATTCTTTGCAACTACAAAAAATAATTAAGAGATCTGATCAATTAAAACCTATACTGATTGGAAAAATTGCCCCTGATCTTAAGATGAAAGACGGAAACATGAAAGAAATTCCGCTTCACAGCGTAAAAGCGAAACACACTATTTTGTTTATATGGGATCCAGACTGCGGCCATTGCAAAAAGGAAGCGCCAAAGCTTTTGGAAGTTTATAAAAAATTGAAATCAAAAGGATTGGAAGTATATGCTGTTTGCTCGGCAGTAGATCTGGAAAAATGGCAAAAATTCATTACTGAAAACAACCTGAACTGGATTAACGTATGGGATCCATATAACACGACCAATTTTAGACACATTTACGATGTTTACAGTACCCCTATAGTATACCTACTTGATGAAAACAAAGAAATAATTGCTAAACGCATTGGTGTGGAACAAATAGAAGAGATAATAGAAAAAGAAGCGGAGCTATCAGAAAAAAGAAAAAAATAAATAATGAAAAGAAGCGGATTAATAACGATAGGAGCCTTTATTTTAATCTTCATTGGTGGTATATCCGCTTCTTATCAATTGCTTAAACCCAAGCAGACATTAAAAATTTACAAACCCTCGGATATAAATCCCAAACTGGTTGATGAGGCAATTAGAAATACCAATGGTGAACATACCATTGCTCCCTTTTCCCTTTTGAATCAAAATGGTAAAATCATAACAGAAAAAGATTTAGATGGCAAAATCTATGTAGCCGATTTTTTCTTTACCACATGCCCCTCTATTTGTCCTACCATGTCCAAGCAAATGTTGAGGGTTTTCGATGAGTTCAAGGACAACCAAAAAATAATGCTCCTCTCTCATACAGTAATGCCTGAAGTGGATTCTGTAGCTGTTTTAAAGGAATATGCCCTTAGGTATGGAATCGATTCCGACAATAAATGGTTGTTTTTGACAGGAGATAAAAAAGAAATTTATCAACTGGCTCGTAAATCCTACTTTGCTGCCATAAATGAAGGTAATGGCGATAAAGATGATTTTATTCATACCGAAAACTTTGTGCTTATTGATACTAAAAAGCGAATCAGAGGTTTTTACGATGGCACAAACAAAGAAGAAGTAGAAAAGTTAATTGAGGATATCCATATTCTACTTGAGGATAATTAATTCTCAGTAAGCTTTTTTCTAGAAATGACAATAAAAAAAGAATCCCGGTAAACCGGGATTCTTTTATAACAAAATTAAAATTTAGGAAATATTTAAAACTAAGCTAGTTTTACATTTACTGCATTTAATCCTTTTCTTCCTTCTTGAAGATCGTAAAAAACAGAGTCATTTTCTCTAACCTCGTCAATCAAACCAGATACGTGTACAAAGTACTCTTTATCTGATTCTACGTCTTTAATAAATCCAAAACCTTTAGTTTCGTTGAAGAATTTTACTTTACCTTCTTTCATTGCAATTTTTTAATTAGTTGATTTGTTGTTCTTATTATAACAAATATAACCATAAATTTGTTCTGTAACAAATAAGTTAAACTGGGCGCGATTTATATTTGAGGCCAAGTTAAAGTATAATTAATTGCTTTGGGGATTAAAGGCACTCATAACAGTTTGTTTTAAATGCTCAAAACCCCAAGGCTTGGAAAAACATTCCTCTAATCCTATCTTACTTTTAAAATCTGCAATTTTATCCAGATCAGCTTGTCCGGTTAGAATCATCTTTTTTGATGATGGAAATTTTTCATGCGCCAAGGCCAATAGATCTGTCCCCTTCATATCTTCCAAATTATAATCGGAGATGATAACTTGCAAATCGATGTTATTTTGAAAACAATAATCTATAATCTCTATCGACTCTTCTCCGGAAGAGGCTGCCTCTAAAATGATTTCTTCATCGAGAAACCTGCCAAGCTGGGCACGTAATGATTCCAAAATGATGAATTCATCATCGACAATTAAAATTGCTTTTTTAGTTTCCATGTAGCATGAGTTTGTTCAAAAGTGAAAATAAATCGTCTTCTTTCCAAGGTTTTTGAATCACCTTTATTACCATTTGCTTGTTTACCAGCTCTGTCGATAATTCTGAAGAAATCTGTCCTGTCAACATCACTATATTAATCGACGGAAATTTAATTTTGAGCCTATGTGCAAACTCATCACCTTTCATTCCAGGCATGCTATAATCAGA
>CANHPJ010000140.1 GCA_947462515.1 Bacteroidota bacterium
AAGGGTTTATACTAATTTTTCTGAATCGCTTTTGTCTGACGGATTATTGGCAATAGGTATAAATGAAACCTTAGCAGGATTTTCAAATTCAAAAAATTATACAGTTTTATCACCAGATGAAAGTATTTATATACGGTTTTAGAAAGGATACAACTAAGGTTTTACAATTAGCTTCGTTTTTTATAGATATTCATGAGTAATTATAAAGCAATAGTAATAGGCGGATCGGCGGGAAGTTTTCAATTAGTTCTTAAGATATTGTCGGTTTTGCCAAAAGATTTCAAATTTCCTGTTTTTTTTGCTTTACATCGTTCTAAAGAAATAAGAAAAGGATTTGCTGAGGCTTTAAGTATTAAATCGAATCTTAATGTGGTAGAGCCGCTTGATAAACAGATAATAAGACCGGGGAATGCATACTTGGCACCTTCTAATTATCACATGCTCATAGAATTGGGTTTTACCATTGCGCTCTCAACAGAGGAGATGGTTAAATTTTCGAGGCCTGCTATTAATTTAACATTTGAAACAGCCTCTTACGTATACCGCGATAAGCTATTAGGAATTTTACTTTCTGGGGCTAATTCTGATGGAGCAGAAGGGATGAAAAAAATAAAAGAAAGGGGAGGATATACCATTGTTCAAAATCCCGATCAGGCCATGATAAAAACCATGCCCGAAGCAGCTATAAAGGCAACACAAATTGACCAATTAATGAGCATTGATGAAATATGCAGCTATTTATTGGAATTAAATGACAAGAATTAGTACAAAACAACAAAATAGGATATAATCATTTCACCAATAAATAATTAGCAGTATGGAAGAATTAAAAAACCAGGGTCTTGTCAACAAATCGGAATACATGAAATTTGTGGTGCAATTTCATAAAATGATGGTTGATAAACGTTTAACCTTAGCCTATGAAGGGGAGGTAACACAAGAAATTACCAAAGCTTTTACTTCAATGACAGAAAAAAATCTGGAGAAAATTGAAGAAGATGGTAAAATCAAGAAAAAGGTGTACCACGTTATGGTGGAATGTTTGCAAAACATTGCAAAACACGCTGATGATGAAACCGAAACAGCATCAAACAAGTTAGAAGATGGATTGGCAAAAACAGGTATTTTCCTAATAGGCAGCGACGAAAAAGAATACTTTATCACCTCAGGAAATGGTATTTTAAACGATAATATCGCTCCCCTTAAAGAGATGCTTGATAATATCAATTCTCTGGATAAAGACGGACTTAAGGAATTACATAAAATTAAAATGAGAGAAACTGCCATCTCTGAAAAAGGAGGAGCAGGACTTGGCTTCATCGATATTGCCCGTAAAACAGGAAACCAGTTGGAATATCACTTTGAACCGGTTGATTCAAAAAGTTCTTTTTTCCTTTTAAAATCAAGAATAAGCAGAGTAGCTAGCGAGGATTAATTAATATATTTATAAGTTAATATTATTAAACAAATATTTTATAAAAAACATGGAACCATTAATAATCAATAAAACTGACGATACCCCAGCAATTCATCTTGATAAAGTGGCTGGAAAATTTGAGTTTACCGGAAAATCATTGCCCGAAGATGTTAGTACATTTTATGCTCCGGTTTTCAGCTGGATTTCTGATTATTCAGAAAATGCATTGCCTGAGTCTAATTTCATTTTTAAAATGACCTATTTCAACACTGCATCTTCTAAAATCATTTTAGATATCTTAATGCGTTTGGAAGACATGCACAACGATGGAAAAAAGGTTTCTGTCGAATGGCATTATGAAGAGGATGATGAAGATATGCAAGAAGCTGGCGAAGAATATTCTGAAATAGTGGAGATTCCTTTTAAATTTATTGAAGGGTAGTTTTTTTGAGTTTGAGATAAAGGTTGAGAAAGTATTTTTAAAAATTATACTGCCCTAATCTTAAAATAAAATTTTTTCGATTGTAAATCATAATTATTCATAACACAATATAAAATTATATTGTGTTATGAATAGATAAGAATAAACAAATATGAGTGAGGAAATATTAAAGGCGCTGATGCAACTATTCGCAATTATTGCGAAACAGGATGATGGTGCCTCTCAAGGTGAAAGAAAATTTGTAGAAGAATTTTTGATTTTTCAGTTAAGCGAAGATCTTGTTAAGGAGTATATTCAACTTTATGATGAGTTTGTTGGCCCTGCTGAATTGGATGAAAATGGCAATCCGGTTAAAAAGCTTACTTCGGTAAAAGATTCTGTTAAAACCCTTGGTATTTGTAAAAAAATTAATAAAACCCTTACTCAAAAACAAAAGGTAATTGTGCTTGTAAGGCTGCTTGAACTAATTGCAGCCGATGGTTCTTTTACCGAACAAAGAATGGCCATAGCAAATACGGTGGCCGATGTTTTTAAATTCGATAAATCGGAATTTGATGCCATCGTTAACTTCTGTGTTAAGGAAACTCAAGAGCTAAAAGCCGTTCCGGAGATATTGGTTATCAATGGCGAAGAGCAGGAGTGGAATTATTCCTGCAAGCACATCGTATCCCACTTAGATGGAAACATCGTTATTTTAAAGGTTATAAGTGAAGACTTGTATTTCTTGAAATATACCGGAAAAAGCGATGTTTTTCTCAATGGCTTGCCGGTTAATCCGCGCAGGATGTACCTTTTTGCCACCGGCAGCACCATTAAAATGCCGGGAGGCAAACCTGTTTACTACAGCGATGTGGTGGCTAACTTTATGGCCGATGGCAGTGGTATTAAATTATCGTTTAATGCCGATAAGGTCAGTTTTAAATTTCCAAATGGTGCGGTTGGTTTAAGGGATATTAATATTTCGGAGGGATCTGGAAAGTTGATAGGTCTTATGGGCGCCAGCGGTGCCGGTAAAACTACCTTGTTAAACGTACTTTCTGGTATTGAAAATGTCTCAGAAGGTCAGGTACTTATCAATGGTATTAATATCCACAAGGAGAAAGATAAAATAAAAGGTTTAATCGGTTATGTTCCTCAAGATGATTTACTTATAGAGGAATTGACCGTTTTTCAAAACCTTTTTTATAATGCAAAGCTGTGTTTTAAAAAACTTTCTGATTTGGAAATTACCGACTTGGTAATGAAAGTACTTAACAACCTAGGTTTAGCAGAAACAAAAGATTTAAAGGTTGGTAACCCACTTCAAAAAACAATATCGGGCGGACAGCGTAAACGATTGAACATTGGTTTGGAGCTTATTCGTGAACCTGCTGTATTATTTCTTGATGAGCCTACTTCAGGTCTTTCATCGCGCGACTCAGAAAACGTAATGGATTTACTAAGAGAGCTTACCTTAAAAGGAAAGCTTATTTTCGTGGTTATCCATCAACCTTCTTCAGACATTTATAAGATGTTCGATAAGATTATCTTTTTGGATGTGGGAGGCTATCAAATTTACTACGATAACCCGGTTCAGGCAGTTGTTTATTTTAAACAGGCCGACCATCAGGTTAATGCAGAGCAGGGGCAATGCCTGGTATGCGGTAACGTAAATCCGGAAATTATTTTCAACATCATTGAAGCTAAGATCGTTGACGATTACGGAAACTATACCAAAAAGCGTAAAGTATCGCCATTGCAATGGAGGCAGTTGTATGAAAATAAAAACCTGTTTAGCAGATCCGAAGACATCAAAGAAGCACCGGCGCCTTCCTTAAATATTCCTTCGTGGTTTAAGCAGTTTAAAATATTTTCAACTAGGGATTTATTTTCCAAATTGAGCAATACCCAGTATTTGCTCATTAATTTATTGGAAGCTCCTGTGCTTGCATTTATACTGTCCTTTATTATTCGCTATGTTGAAATTCCAGGAGCGGATTATATCTTTAGGGATAATGAAAATATTCCTGCCTTCATATTCATGAGTATTATTGTTATGCTTTTTATAGGTTTAACAGTAAGTGCCGAAGAAATTTTCAGGGATCAGAAAATTTTAAAACGTGAAAAGTTTCTGAATTTGAGTAAATCTAGTTACCTGATTTCTAAAATTGGAATTTTATTTACACTCTCTGCCATTCAAGCCCTTTTGTTTGTCTTGATAGGAAATTCTATTGTAGGCATCAAATCCATGTATTTCGACTACTGGTTGATGCTCTTTTCTGTCTCTTGTTTTGCCAATTTACTTGGTTTAAATATTTCAGCGAGTTTTAACTCAGCAGTTACCATTTATATACTCATTCCTTTATTTGTTATTCCACAAATGATTTTGGGTGGAGCCATGTTTAGCTTCGATAAACTAAACAGATCAATAGGAGGAGGGGACAAGGTGCCAATGGTAGCAGAATTTATGGCTTCTAGGTGGGCTTTTGAAGGACTTATGGTAGATCAGTTTATCAAAAATCCTTATGGTAAAAAATATTACCAACTCGATAAGAAAGAAAGCATTACCAATTACAAACAGGTATATTATTTACCGAGGTTGAACAGCATATTGGAAGATTGCAATGCAGTATTGTACACTCCATCAGCCAGTGATTCTTTAAAAAAACAATTGGAATCGGGATTGAAAACCTTGCAGATTGAAATTTCTAAAGAACTTAAAGGTGTTAAAAGAATAAAATTTGATGCCCTAGATAAATTAAAACCTGAGACATTTAATGAAGAGGTTTCTGAACGCACCAAGTTATATCTTGATGAGCTAACGAACTATTATGCCGATGTTTTTAATGCAGTTAATGAAAAGAAAAATGCATTAAATGCAAGTATGCAGGGCACTGCAGAAAAAGACTTGATGTTTGAGAAATTTAATGCAGACTATCAGAATAATTATACTAAAGATATCCTAACTAAGGCTTTTGAAAAAAATAAGATTGTTGAAATTAACCATAATCTGATTCAGAAAATTGATCCAATTTATATGGATCCTCAAAATGAAGGTTTGTTTTCATTCCGTTCTCATTTTTATGCTCCAAAGAAATTTTTTGCAAATAACAACTGGTATACTTTCTTATTCAATTTGTCCGTTATATGGTTAATGACAATTCTGCTTTATGTAACGCTTTATTTCGACTTGCTTAAACGAGCCCTAATAAAATTGGAAAAGCTAACAGAGAAGAGATAAATTATAAAATATTTTAATGAAATATTGCCTTCACATATTTAATAAACCTGGTTTTAGTTTAAGTCTAATATTCCTTTTATTTGTTTTACAGACTAAAGTAAGCGCTCAATGCACGCCTATAATCGGTTCAAATATTAATCCACTATCGGGTTGCGAGCCGCTATCAATTCAGTTTAAAGATAATAGTAACCTTAGCGTAAATAAATATTCCTGGAATTTCGGTGATGGAACATCCATTAGTGAATCTCAAAATCCTGTTCACACTTTTAATGCCGGTGTAAATGGAGATACTTCCTATACTGTCACTTTATCAATTACTTGTATTGATCAAACCAAAAGCTCTGTTTCTAAGGTTGTTACAGTTTTTGGAAAGCCAAGTGTAAGTTTTACACCTGATAAAATTTCTGTCTGCGCTTTATCTGATTCTGTTTGTTTCATTAATACATCTCAAACGGGCAGTGGTTATTCTTATTTGTGGGATTTTGGTGATAATACCTCTTCATCGGTTTATGCCCCCT
>CANHPJ010000141.1 GCA_947462515.1 Bacteroidota bacterium
GAAGTTCATTTAGAGGGATTGGTATGGGCTAAACCAATAACCTATTGGGAATACATTCAAACAGAAGCACTGCTAGGTTTACAAAACCAACGTACTACACTTCCTGACGAGATGGTATTTATTATGTATCATCAAATCAACGAGTTATTATTTAAGATGATTATTTGGGAGATGGAGCAAGTAACAGGAAAAGAAGATCTTAGCGCTGATTTTTTTACAGAAAAACTAGGAAGAATAAGCCGTTATTTCGATATGTTATCCTCCTCCTTTTCCATTATGCAGCATGGTATGGATACCGATCAATATTTAAAATTCAGAAATACACTTACACCGGCAAGTGGTTTTCAGAGTGCGCAATATAGATTAATTGAATTTGGATCGACGGATTTGATCAATTTAATTGATTATAGGTTTAGGTTTACCATTGACAGAAATACTCCTTATGATCATGCTTATGACCATTTATATTGGCAGGCAGCGGGTAAAGATCATCAAACCGGTAAAAAATCGACTTTAATACGTTTGTTTGAAGAAAAATATAAAGACTTGTTTTTAAGAAAAATGCAGGAGTATAATACCACTAATTTATATGCCAAATTCAAGTCATTGCCTGCAGAAGCCCAACAAAATAAGGTTTTGATACAAGCCATGAGGCACTACGATAAAACGGTTAATGTTACCTGGGTGATGGCACATTACCATGCAGCTGCCAAATATTTGCAACCTCAAGGTGAAGCCGTTGAAGCCACTGGAGGCAGCGACTGGAGAAAATACATGCATCCAAAATATCAGCGAAGAATATTCTTTCCTGAATTATGGAGCAAAGAGGAGTTGGAAAACTGGGGAATGGATGTAGAATGATTTTTGATACTCATGGATAATCAAGAGAAAAATGCATAATTCAAAGGTTAAAATTGACACTTCAACAGCAAAATTATGTTACCATTGTGGTGATAATTGTAGATCTACTGCGCTTAATTTTAATGGGAAACTTTTTTGTTGCGAGGGCTGTAAATTGGTTTTTGAGTTGCTCTCCGAGAGTGAATTATGTTCTTATTATACCTTTAACAATGCCCCTGGAATATCTCCCGGGGCTTCTTTATTTAAGGGGAAATTTGATTATTTGGATAATGAATTGGTTAGACAAAAGCTGATACATTTTACTGATGGAAATCAGGTGCATATAAATTTTTACATTCCTAAAATGCACTGCAGCTCCTGCATTTGGCTTTTAGAAAATTTGCAAAAAATTAAGCCAGGTATAATTAATTCCAGGGTTGATTTTTTAAAAAAGGAAACTACCATTGTATATAATCAAAGCGAGCTTAAGCTTTCTGAAATTGCTGAGGTGTTGGCCCAAATAGGCTATGAGCCTTTAATTAATTTGAATGATTTGGAGGCTAAGCCGGAGAAAGCTTCCAACCGAAGTTTGATATTAAAAATTGGTTTAGCGGGATTTTGTTTTGGAAATATCATGATGTTGAGTTTTCCGGAATATTTTTCATTAGGGAATTTTTATGAGCAAGGTAAGCTCAAAATATTTTTTGGATATCTCAATATAATGCTTGCCATACCGGTATTGATTTACAGTGCTTCCGATTTTTTTATTTCGGCCTATAAAAGCATTTCAAAAAGGTATTTAAATATTGATTTCCCAATTGCCTTGGCCATATTAATGACCTTTAGCAGAAGTGTTTATGAAATATTATCGGGAACAGGTGCCGGCTATATGGATTCTATGACCGGAATCGTTTTTTTTATGCTTTTAGGCCGATATTTTCAGGATTTAACTTACCAGAGGCTTTCTTTTGAGCGCGATTATAAATCGTTTTTTCCACTTGCTGTAGGTTTAAAAAAGTCGAATGAAATTATAACTATTCCCGTTTCGGAGTTAATACCTGGCGATAGAATTATCATCCGTAACAACGAGGTTATTCCGGTTGATGTTAGGTTGATTAGCGATTTCACCCATATTGATTATAGTTTTGTTAGCGGTGAGTCGGTGCCGGTTAGAAAAATGGCAGGCGAATTGATTTATGCAGGAGGAAGGCAATTGGAGGGAGTAGTTGAAATGGAGGTGTTAAAAGTAGTTTCGCAAAGTTACCTTACCACACTGTGGAATAATGACTTAATGTCAAAAAAAGAGCAGGAAAAGGAGCAGACCCTGGTTGAAAAAATCAATAAATATTTTTCTACTGCCATATTGTTTATTGGAGTTTTATCTTTTGCGTTTTGGGCAAATACGGACATTAATAGGGGAATAAATGCACTAACTACCATATTAATAGTGGCCTGTCCGTGTGCTTTATTATTATCAGCGACTTTTACCAACGGTAATATATTGCGCGTATTAGGTCGCAATAAAATTTATTTGAAGAATGCTTCCGTAATAGAGCGATTGGCAAAAATTGACAGCATTGTTTTTGACAAAACCGGAACCATAACGCATGGCTCGCAGGTAACTTTTAAGGGGCCTAAATTGGATGATTATCAAATACATTTGGCAGTATCGCTTGCGGGGCAATCTTCGCATCCTTTAAGCAGAAAAATTGTGGAGCAGTATGCTATTTCTGATTTATTGCAAATTTCTGATTTTAAGGAGTATACAGGCATGGGCATAAAAGGCACAATTGAAAATCATTCTATTATTATGGGATCGGAGTATTTTGTATGTGGCTCTAAATTAAACTATTACAATAAAAGCAGTTTAGTTTTTTTATCTATTGATGCTCAGCTTATTGGTTTTTTTAGTATTGCAAGTGCCTATAGGGAAGGGTTTGAAAAGCTTGCCTCTGATTTAAATAAGCAATACGATTTAAAACTTTTAACGGGCGACAATGATGCTGAGAGGGAAAATATGAAGGTTTTATTTAGGCAGGAGTCGGATTTATTTTTTGATCAAAAGCCAAAGGATAAATTACTATTTATTAAATCGCTTCAAGAGCAAAATAAAAAAGTGCTTATGATTGGCGATGGCTTGAACGATGCAGGCGCCTTGATGCAAAGCAATGTGGGAATAGCAGTTTCTGATGATACCAATAATTTTTCTCCTGCTTGCGATGCCATTTTAGACGGCTCGGCATTTAACAAACTGGGAACCTTTATCGCCTATGCCAAAACTGGCAAGAAAATAATAAAAGCCAGTTTTGTGATGTCGCTAATTTACAATGTAATAGGATTGTTTTTTGCTATTCAGGGAACCTTATCACCGGTTATAGCAGCCATTTTAATGCCGGCCAGTTCTATTTCAATTGTATTACTAACCACCATGGCCAGTTCTATTGCGGCTAGGAGGAAGGGCTTGTAGAGATTTTTTTTGGATTTGTTTTGATTAATTAGAGCTGTTGTTTTTTGCTCAAGATTTTGCTGAGGTGTTCAACTAATTTTTAGGTTTTGTTTTTTTCTTAAGATTAAATAATTAAACGAGGAAATTTAATAGTAACAATTTAAGCAGTGACAGTCCAAAATTACTTTTATTTTTTCTTCTTGTAAAGCGTTGTTTTTTTGTCCCCAAATTTTTCAATAAGTGCTCTTTCTACCCCGTTTTTAAGATCTCTACTGGCCGTTGCTGAAGATAATTCGGAGTAATTTTTCATATAATCTTTACGAGTGAATTCTTTGGTAATAGTTTCTAAAAACAATTCTAACCTTTCTGTTTCATTGAGTTTTCGGATGCTGTTTTCTAGAAGTTCATGCAATGATTGGTTAATCATATTGAGCATAAATTCTATAAATTTTGTTGATTTTCCTTCTTTGTCAGAAATAGAAAGAGCCTGATAGTATTTAGCTTGATTTTTTGATATTAATGTTTCAAATGGTAAAAATTCGAATAAACTATATTCATTCATTAGAATAGCTGTTTGCCATAATCTTCCCATTCTGCCATTGCCGTCTAAAAAGGGATGGATAAATTCTATTTCGTAATGAAAAACGCAACTTTTTATAAGTGTTAATTCTGATTTATCGTTTAAATAGTCGAACAAATCTGTCATTAAATATTTTAAATTTTCAGCAGGAGGAGCAATGTGTTCGACTTTAGATCCTTTTAGAATTCCAACTCCGCTGGTTCTGTATTTTCCAGGTTTTTCTATGAGTCCGGCCATTAAGGTTTTATGAGCTTTTAAAAAGTCTTTTTCTGAAGCATAATTGAATTTCTGAAGTCCTCTATATACATCTAAAGCATTTAACACTTCTCTTATATCTTTTTGAGGCCCAATTACTCGTTTATTTTCGATAATGGCTGTTATTTGTTTTTCTGAAAGGGTATTCCCTTCAATGCTTAGGGAAGAATGAATTGTTTTTATTTGGTTCTGCTTTCGCAGATTTGGATTTTGTTTCACTAAATATTTAGCATTCACTTCTCCAATTTTTTGAGAAATTGAAGCTATTAGTTTTAATATTTCAGTAGTTATTTCGTAAGGAGGTTTCATGTTTGATACTATCATTTGATACTATCAAAAATATAAAATTGAATTCGATTTTGAGGATTTTATTTTTAAAAAATATAAAGTCTATAATAGATTAAAGTTATTAATCCGGTTTTGCAAAAGGCAGGGTTTTTGTTTGATAAGTATAAAAGATATTGATGTAAAATAAAACTAAATAAAACTTTAAAAATAAACAGTATGAGAAACCTACTTTATGCTATTGCGGTTATTTTGGTAATAGCCTGGGCGATAGGATTTCTTGGATATCACACAGGAGGAATAATTCACATTTTGCTGGTAATAGCTATTATAGCTGTTCTTTTAAGGATTATAAAAGGTTAAGTCCATTAATCTATAAATAAATATTTTTTTGGCATTTCGATATGTTTTAAAAATAGAAATTTAGCTAGATAATAATAAACTATCAGATTTCTTCTTGGGCTTTACCTTCAAATAGGTTTATCATTTTAAGTGCAGCAATAGCAAGGCCATTTTTAGGGAATTCTTTTAGTGTTTGTTCGTAATATTCTTTGGCTTTTGTCCCATTGCCAATCTGACTATAGCAAAATGCAATATTGCACAAAGCCATTTCTTTGTAGGTCATTTTTGAAGCACTTAAAAGTGTCAAGAATCGGTATTTATCTATCCATTGGTGCTTAGCGAAAAAGTCAACACTCCCTATAAATAAGGAAATTGCGTTTTCAAATTTTTGTTGCTTTACTAGTTTCATTCCTTGTTGGTGGTATTTTGCAAGCATATGTCCAAGAAAAAATGACGTAGCTAAATTGTTCAAAAACCAAAAAGAATGGTTTATCCAAATTTTAAAAATTGATATAGTAAGCTTATCAATTCAATAAAAAAATGAAGGTATACAGTCTTTTTCCATCATAACTTTTCTTTGGGTTTATTGTTCCTACTATTTGAAAAACAAGGTTATATTTGCCATTATACGCGGTGTTTTTTTATGACTTAATCTTTTATGGCAAATAATAAATATATTAATATTGCGGTGATGGGGTTTATTCATCTTTTGTTTTTAATACTGCTTAATTACCTCTACGGAAACCAAGGATATTCAGCCTATCTGTATTTACCAATACAATTAATTTTCTTGTTTTTTATCTCA
>CANHPJ010000142.1 GCA_947462515.1 Bacteroidota bacterium
CAGGATAGTATCCAGTTTAACCGATAATAATGGAAATATCTGGTTTGGACATTGGGCAGGAGGTATTTCCGTATATCTATCAAAGCAAAAGGTATTCAAGGAAATAATACCATCTAAAACTGAAGAGATCTTTAAAACCATAAACTGCATTTATCAGGATAAAAGTGGAACTTTTTGGTTTGGTACCAATGGCCAAGGAATTTTAAGATATGTTCCCAATGCTAAAGATTTTATTACTTCAGACACCATACTGGAAATAGAGCAGATTACCTTAATTTCTTCCAAAGACGGATTGTCAAGTTCTTTCGTCAATGCCATAATAGAATCAGACGATAATAAGCTGATGATAGGAACCGATCAGGGAATTTGTTTTATTGATACAAAAACCCAAAAAATAGCTTCAAATAATAGTTTGAATGCACTTGTTCCAACATCAGGAATATCAAGTCTGTTGAAGGACAGTAAAGGAAACATTTGGGTAGGTACTGTAAATGACGGATTAACAAAAATCAATCTCAAGAATAATACAAGAAGGAAATATACCAATGCAGATGGTTTGACATCGAATAATATAAAGGTAATTTATGAAACCGATACAAAGTATATTTTCATAGGAACCCTGGGAGGTGGAGTATCCAAGTATTTACCGCAATTGGAAGCCAATAATTACAGTGGGTCTTTGTTTCAGACTATTAGCTCAAACCAGGGTTTAAGTAATGATAAGGTGCTTTCAATCATTCAGGATAGGGAGAAAAATATCTGGATAGGAACCTATTTAAACTTGAATCAATATTTTGATGAGCAATTTGAGATTTATGGCCAAAGTGAGGGCTTGGTAAATAGCTTGGTTTGGTCTATAATGCAAGACAAAAAAGGAAGTTATTGGTTAGGAACAGAAGGTGGTTTGATACGCTTTGATCAGGGTAAAAACAAAAACCAGAATACCTTTACAAATTATTCAAACAGCTTTAAAGGGCTCGTTACCAATACCACAGCACTTTATGAGGATAAAGACGGATTTATATGGTATTCCAACTTTGGAAATGGTGTTTCAAGGTTAAATCCGGTGACAAGACAAACACAAACCTTTAACACTACCAATGGTTTAACAACCAATGATGTATATTGTATAACCGGAGATGCCTCAGGTGATGTTTGGATAGGAACAAATAAAGGTGGTGCCTCGAAGTATTCACTGCAAACCAATCAATTTCAGCATTTTTCCGAAAAGGAGGGACTCGGTGGAGATCAAGTTTATACCATATATAAAGACAAAAAGAATTTACTTTGGTTTGGTATGATTGGCGGAAAGCTTGCCAGTTACGATGGTAAATCATTCAAAACTTATGGAAAAGAACAAGGTTACGATAATAAATTTACCTTATGTATTACCGAGGATTTAGATGGTAATTTATGGCTGGGGTCATATGACAATGGTATTTATAAGTTTGACGGTAAAAAATTTAAGAACTTTGGTATTAAACAAGGTGCTACCTCCGAAAATGCCTTTTTATTGGTTTGCGATAATAAAAACAGCTTGTGGGTAGGTACCAGATTAGGAATAGATAAGTTTAATATCAAAGAAGAAACCTTTAAGCACTATGGTAAGCAAGATGGTTTTTTGGGTATTGAAATTAATCCCAATTCCGTTTGTAAGGATCAATCAGGCAACCTTTTGTTTGGCTCCATTATTGGTTTGGTAAAATACAATGCTGAGAATGAAAGATTAAACGATATAGAGCCTATAACATTTCTTAAGTCACCGCGAATATTTTATAAGGATTTTAAAATTCCGGAAAATCATGAGTTTTCCTATTTCGACAATCATTTTACCTTCGACTTTGTTGGAGCAAGTTTAACGAATCCAAAACGTGTTAAATACCAATATATTTTAGAAGGTCATGAAAGCGCTTGGTCACCCATTAAAAAGGATAATTATGTAACCTTTTCAAACCTGCCTCCGGGTAAATATACCTTTAAGGTAATTGCATGTAATAATGATGGTTTGTGGAATAAGACCCCTCAGGAGTTTTCTTTCACCATTCTGCCTCCTTTTTGGCAGTCAACCTGGTTTATTTCGCTGGTCGTAGTGTTTTTAGGACTTGTAACGATATCTTATGTTAAGGTAAGGGAAAAAAAGTTGAGAAAAGAAAACAAAATTCTCGAGGACAAGGTAAGCTCTAGAACGCTTGAGTTGAGGAATGAGAAGGAAAATGTAGAACGTCAAAATGTAGAGATAGAACAGCAAAAAAATCAACTTCAAAAAACCAACGAACAAATTACAGATAGTATAGATTATGCTAAACGTATTCAGGAAGCAGTTTTTGTTCCTCTTGAGTCCATTGCTGATGCTTTTCCAAAGTCATTCGTATTTTTTAAACCTAAGGCAATTGTATCAGGCGACTTCTACTGGATGCACAAAACAAATACAAAGTTATTGTTTGCAGCGGCTGATTGCACCGGCCATGGGGTACCGGGAGCTTTTATGTCGATAATAGGGTATAACTTATTAAACACAATTATTAAAGAACAAGGGCTTACTTCTCCGGCAGAGATATTGACAGAGTTGAATAAACAGATTATATTAACACTAAACCAATCTGAACATAACACCAAAGTTAAGGACGGTATGGACGTGGCATTATGCTGTTATGATGTTTTAACCGGAAAATTGGACTATGCAGGAGCTAATAACCCACTTTATCTGGTTAGAAACAATCAGTTAAGTGAAGTTAAGGCAGATAGGTTTTCACTTGGTAAATCGCCACTGCACGAGGAATTGATTTTTACAAACAATACCATTACAGTTGAGAAAGGGGATAGTATATATATATTTACTGATGGTTTTGTCGATCAGAAAGGTGGTCCAAATAATAAAAAATTCTTCTATCCACCATTCCGTCAGCTATTAGAAAGCAATAGCACCTTACCATTCGATCGTCAAAGGGATATTCTGGATAAAACTATTGAAGACTGGAAAGCAGGAAAAGAACAAATTGATGATATTTTAGTAATGGGAATTTCTTTTTAATTATCATTCACAAACTAAAAAATCCTTTCACTCCATATAATAAATGGTTGAAAGGATTTTTTTTTATACTAATGGAAATTAGTGTTTAAGCCGATATTAGTACATAGAAATTTCTAACACTTCCTCCCTGTTTTAAACCTTGAAAGTTTGAATCCATCTTTGGAGTTCAAAAATTAAGCTCTCAATTTCAATTCCTTGATATCGTAATACAAAACTATACAAAGCGTAAATCTTTATAAAAGAGTTTAAACAGGATTTATGAGTGTCTTAAAAGTTGATTTAATGTTTTTTCTTTTGGTAATTTTGGTCAATTAAAATTCATTTATTTTTTGATGATTACCTCGGCGGCAATTTCTAATTTAATGGTATTAGGATTTCCATTGGTAATAACGGTAACGGAGGTTTTGTTGAGTCCAAACTTCCCCTTACTATCAAAGCTTACAATTATTTCGCCTTGCTCATTGGGTTTAATCGGTGCTTTAGAAAATTCAGGTACTGTGCAGCCACAGCTTCCAATGGCATTATAAATTAACAGATCACTGCCACCGGTATTCTTTATTATGAACTTATGACTCACTTTTTCCCCGTAATTAATTATTCCAAAATCATGAAAAGGATCCTGTACTTTTATTTCGGGTTTAGAAATTATAATGTTTTCGTTTGATGTGGTGTTTTTTTGTTCTTCTTTTTTTGTGTCAACTAAAACATCGGAAGTCGGAGGGCTTATTTGTTTAAGATTAACCTCAATTTTTCTCTCTAAGCCTGCTGATCTGCTATAAATGGCATTTTTCAAATCATTGATATTATCACTCACAAGGCTGCCTGATTTAAATTCCCCGTTCGGCTCTTCATTGATTATCAATGCCTTGCTTATTATATGTTTTTTTAATAATCCATGCTCAAAATCATTGATATAGTTTTTGAAACTATTTATTCTTCTTTTAGAGAGCTTGACGTTATAGTCTGACTTGGCCAGTGGACTTGCATAGCCTTTTACTACCAATTCTATTTTATGACCTGATTCAAGCAGGTCTTTCAATGTTTTTGAAAAAGCGGAAAGATCCTGATAGCCCTTATCAACAAAATCATTGAAGAAGGCATTAATGTCAACAATGGCATCTTTAGCTTTAATATCAACTAATCCTTTGGAGTATTCTTTTTCATATTGGCTTAATAGTGCTTTGTAGTTTAAATAAGCGGTATTATAGTTTATTTCGGTAGAAGCCTTGGTCGACTTTGGATTAGGTTCATCATTGTGGAAGTAAAGCGTTAAAGGTAGAAATGCATTTAATTTTTTGGCAGCAAGAGCCGTTGAGGGATTATCCAGTTTTATGTTTTCTTTTGTTTTATCGGTTGAAACACTTTTCTTTATAACTGTATCTGATTGAGCCAATGGAAGCTCTGTGTTTTGAATTGCTTTTTCAATATAATAGATATCATTGCAGCAGGTTTCTCCTTTTGATGAGGCAGCTCCTTTTCGGTTTGATGAGAAATACCCTTTTTGGTTTTTTTCCTGTTTATCAAAATAGGCAGAGAAATAATAATCATTGGCGCTTGAATTTATCGGTAAGCCCATATTAATGGAAGTATGCAGACTGTCTAAATTACCGGTAGTTTTAAAAATGTCATAACCACCATATCCATTATGCCAGTCGGAACTGAAATAAAGGCTATCTGAATACTCATCATAGAACGGAGTAATCTCATTATCAATTGAGTTAACTGTTTTACCCAGGGTAATAGGGTTTTTAAAATTAAGAGTTGTTTTATCCGATGTTTTTTCAATCGATACGGTGGAATACCAAATGTCTAGTTTCCCAAAACCTCCCGGTCTGTCAGAGGCAAAAAATAAAATGTTTTTTCCTTTAAAATGGCATATTTGCGGCTGAGTGCTGGTATATTCGGGGTGATTTATTGACTCGGGTAATTTGCTTATATTTTGCCACTTACCCTTTGAATCTTTTTCGGCATAATAAATTTCAGAAAGGCCTTTTGGATTGGTTCTCGAGAAGAAAGCCAAATCCAGCTCTTTTGAGAGGGAAAAGTTGGCATTATCAAAATTTTTATCATTTATATTTTCATCTATTTCTAATGGAGATTCAAACTGTTCATTTTCTTTTCCGGATCTGAAGATTTTAATTCTTTCTTTTTCAGAATCTTCCATGAGTACACTTGAATCGGATTTTGAAATTAGAGCCGAAAAATAAAGGCCTTCATTATTTAGTGCAAAGGGTGCAAATTCTGAGTTTGTGGTATTAACAGGTTTATCTATGTTTCTGATATATAATGTGTTGGAATCTAAATTTTTAAGGGCGTATTCACAGGATTCTATTTCTTTTTTTGCTTTTTTGTTTAAGTAAGCCTCTTTCTCTTTTTTATAATTTTTGTTGAAAAGCTCCATATTTTTTCTTGCTTCTGCATATTTTCCATTTTGTTTTTGCATCATAGCAAGCCAGAACAGACTTTCTTCAAAATTTTCACCTTCATTATGATTAAAAACCTGAG
>CANHPJ010000143.1 GCA_947462515.1 Bacteroidota bacterium
GGTTTTGGGGAAAGAGGTATAGAAGGTAAAATTACCGCCATAAAATATGCCAGGGAAAATCATGTGCCATTTTTAGGGATTTGTTTGGGAATGCAATGTGCAGTAATTGAATTTGGACGAAATGTACTTGGACTAACTGATGCGCATTCATTGGAGATGAACAGTAAAACATCTGCTCCTGTAATCTCTATCATGGAAGATCAAAAGAAAATTACTGAAAAAGGCGGTACTATGCGTTTAGGTGCTTATACCTGCAAGATTACAGATGGTACCAAGGCAAAAGAAATATATAAAAGAGAAGAAATTGTAGAACGTCACCGTCATAGATACGAGTTTAACAATGAATATCTTAAAGATTATCAAAATGCCGGTATGATAGCCTCAGGTGTTAACCCAAACGGATTGGTAGAGATCATAGAAATAAAAGATCATCCTTGGTTTGTTGGTGTGCAGTTCCATCCTGAATATAAGAGTACAGTTGCTAATCCTCACCCTTTGTTTGTGAATTTTGTGAAGGCAGCTGTTGAGGTAAAATCATTGGTTCACTAGTTTCAATTTGTTTTGTCACAAGTAATGGTCTGATTTTTTTATTAAAAAACAAATCATTCAAACAAGAAATATAACAGGAATTTAATTCCTAATAATTAATTTAAAATGGATAGAAATTCGATAATTGGTCTGATATTAATAGCAGGGATTTTAATTGGTTACAGCATGTGGATTCAGCCTTCGTCTGAAGAAATTGCTAAAATGCAGCGATCAAAAGATTCTATAGCTGCGCTTCAAATTACACAGCAAGCCACCATAGCTCCAAAACAAGACAGTATAATCCCATCAATAACAGATACGCTTGTTAACATCGATTCGGTTCAGGATATCAAGCTTAAGAATCAGTATGGTGAATTTGCTAATGCTGCCAAAGGGGAAGAAAAATACCATATCATTGAAAACGATGTATTGAAACTAACGCTTTCCTCAAAGGGCGGAAGGGTAGTGTCTGCCGAGGTTAAAAACTATAAAACCAACGATTCTCTTCCTTTAATTCTTTTCGATGAGAAAGAATCAGAATTTAATATTAACCTAGTTTCAGGGGGTAAAAATATTTCTACCGGAGATTTGTTTTTTAAATCAGATAAAGAAAATCTGGTAGTTAAAAATCTAGATTCCAATGTGTTTGTTTTAAGATCCTATGTTTCTGAAAAACAATATATTGAATATTCCTATGGACTTAAAGGTAATTCTTATCTGATTGATTATGATGTTCGCTTTGTAGGTTTAAATGATTTGATTGCTAAAAATGAATCAGCATTTAACCTTCACTGGTTTGTAAATACCCCTAACATCGAAAAGAGTGTTGAAAATCAAAGAGCAAATTCTACTGTTTACTACAAGACACTTGAGGAAGAAGCTGATTATATAGGTGAGACTAAAGATGATAAGGAAGTTTTTGAAAAAGACATAGAATGGGTAGGCTTTAAGCAGCAGTTTTTTTCTACTATTTTGGTTGCCGATAAAACCTTTGGTAAAAACAATTCCGATGTGGAAACTTTGGCTGACACAGGATCAGCCAACATCAAAAAGATGACTGCTAATTTAAGTATTCCTTTTAACCATAATCCGGTTGAGTCATTTGGCATGAGTCTTTATTTTGGGCCTAATACCTACGAAATTTTAGAAAATCACGGAAGAGATTTGAATAAAATTATCCCGCTTGGCTGGGGTATTTTTGGCTGGGTAAACAGATTCATGATTTTACCGATTTTTAATTTTCTCGATAACTTCGATATGAACTATGGCATCATTATTTTACTGATGACCATAATGATAAAAATGCTTTTGTTACCACTTACTTACAAAGCATATTTGTCTACTGCAAAAATGAAGGTTCTAAAACCTGAAATTGACGAGTTGAATGCCAAACATGCCAAAGATGATCCTTTAAAAAAGCAACAGGCACTTATGTCCTTATACAAAAAAGCAGGTGTTAGCCCTTTTGGAGGATGTATACCAATGCTTTTGCAGTTTCCTATATTAATAGCTATGTTCCGGTTTTTTCCTGCCGCTATTGAATTGAGACAACAGGCTTTTTTATGGGCCGAGGATTTGTCAAGCTATGATTCGGTTTATAATTTCTCTTTCAATATTCCTTTTTATGGCGACCATGTTAGTTTGTTCACCTTATTAATGACTGTTTCAACGATATTATATACCAGGTCAAACAGTCAGATGACCGCCAGTCCGGAGATGGCTCAAATGAAATGGATGATGTATTTGATGCCAATAATTTTCTTGGGAGTGTTTAATAATTATTCAGCAGGCTTAAGTTATTACTATTTCCTTGCCAATATGATTACTTTCGGTCAGCAGTATTTGTTTCAGAAATTTGTTGATCACGATGCTTTACTTGCCAAAATTGAGGAGCACAAGAAAAAGCCATCAAGCAACAAGAAATCACGCTTTCAGCATAGATTGGAGGAAATGGCAAAGAAAAAAGGAATTAATTTACCCAACAAAAATTGATTTTAAAGCCCGGTTTTCTCGGGCTTTTTCTTTTTTTATTTTGCTCCTTTCATTCCATTTTTAATTTGAATTAATGATATTTGCATGAAATTAGCTGTGTTAAACAGGCTGTATTTAATAATTAAAAATTCCTAACATGATAAGCAATATACCAACCATGACAAAAGTTCACAATTTCAGCGCCGGACCAGGCGTATTGCCTGCAGAGGTTTTAAAAGAAGCATCTCAAGCGGTCATTAATTTTAATAATCTTGATCTTTCCCTTTTAGAAATATCCCATAGAGGCAAAGATTTTATAGATGTTATGGAAGAGGCTCGATCACTTGTAAAAGAATTATTAGGCTTGCCTTCCGGCTATTCGGTTTTGTTTTTGGGAGGTGGTGCCAGTCTGCAGTTTGGCATGGTTCCTTCAAATTTATTGCGAGCTAATGGCCACGCGGCTTATGTAAATACTGGAGTTTGGGCAAGCAAAGCTATTAAAGAGTCAAAAATTATTGGTAATACCAAGGTGATTGCCAGTTCTGAAGACAAGAATTTCAACTATATTCCTAAAGGGTTTTCTATCCCCAATGATGCTGATTATTTGCATATTACATCTAATAATACTATTTATGGAACTCAATATCAAGAGTTTCCGGATTGTTCAATTCCATTGGTATGCGATATGTCATCGGATATATTCAGCAGAAAAGTAGATGGATCTAAGTTTGCATTGATCTATGCCGGAGCTCAAAAGAATATGGGCCCTGCCGGAACTACAATGGTAGCTGTTAGAGAAGACTTATTGGGAAAAACAGAGCGTAAAATGTTGACCATGCTTGATTATTCTGAACATATCAAGGCAGATTCCATGTACAATACACCTCCTGTATATCCCATATATGTTTCAATGCTGACCATGAAATGGTTAAAAAACAACGGAGGCTTAAGCTGGATTGAGAAATTGAATAATGAGAAAGCGGCCCTATTATACAATGAAATTGATCGTAATTCTATGTTTGAAGGAACAACAGAAATAGAAGATAGATCAAAGATGAATGTAACCTTTGTGCTAAAAAATGCAGCATTGGAAGCAGAGTTTGCCAAATGGGCCAAAGAAGCAAATCTAAGTGGCTTGCCTGGACATCGCTCCGTTGGTGGCTTTAGGGCTTCCTTATACAATGCCTTGCCTATTGAAAGCGTTCAGGCTTTAGTAGATGTAATGCGAGCTTTTGAAGCTAAATTAGGATAAATAATTAGTGTTCTGATGAAATTCTTTAGGCGGTTGGTTTTTTTAAATCAACCGCTTTTAGTATGTTACAGTTTTATATCACTTGGTTTAATAGTATTATTATTTTAGAATGACCAAAAAGGAGAAGATACAGCATATTGTTTCATATTTCAGTGAAAACAATCCCGATGCTCAAACTGAATTGCAATATACTAATCCTTATGAACTATTGGTTGCGGTTATTTTATCTGCTCAATGCACCGATAAGCGTGTAAATATGGTCACGCCAAAATTGTTTCTACGTTTTCCTGAGGCTGAATCACTTTCTCATGCCAGTGTTGAGGAGGTTTTTTCACTTATAAGAAGTGTTAGTTATCCAAATAATAAGGCCAAACACCTTGTTGGAATGGCCAAAATATTGGTTGAAGATTTTAAGGGTGTAGTGCCCAGTGATATTGCCGATCTTCAAAGAATGCCAGGTGTAGGTCGTAAAACTGCTAATGTTATTGCTTCGGTGGTATACAACATGCCTACTATGGCAGTGGATACGCATGTGTTTAGGGTATCCGCCCGAATTGGGCTTACCGCTAAAGCCAAGAGTCCTTTAGATGCTGAAAAACAATTGGTTAAAATCATACCAAAAGCTAAAATAGCTATAGCGCATCATTGGTTGATTTTACATGGACGCTACATATGTATCGCAAGAAAGCCAAAATGCGAAACTTGTCCTTTAACAGCATACTGCGATTATTTTAAAAAGAATAAGCAGACTTAGAGTATAGTTTTTGGTAATTGAATTAATTGGCATAATAATCAGTAGTATTAATCATTAAAATAAAAAATATGAATCATTTAAAAGAAGGCGACAAAGCACCGGATTTCTCTGCTACAAATCAAAATGGCAAATTAGTTTCGTTGAAAGATTTTAAAGGAAAAAAAGTTGTTCTGTATTTCTATCCAAAAGATGATACTCCGGGTTGTACTGCCGAGGCCTGCGATTTAAGGGATAATTATGCCGATTTGAAGGCTGCAGGTTACGAAGTTATAGGGGTAAGCGCCGATACTGAAAAGTCACATTTGAAGTTCGTTGAGAAATATCAGTTGCCATTTACCCTGCTTGCCGATGTGGATAAAAAAATATGCATGGATTATGGCATTTGGGGAGAAAAGAAATTTATGGGTAAAACATACGACGGAATACACCGCACTACTTTTCTGATATCAGAAAATGGCATTGTTGAAAAAATTATCACAAAAGTTGAAACAAAAAAGCATTCAAGTCAGATTTTATCTTAAATTTATAATCTAACGATTGATTATAATATAAACAAATAATTGTTATGAGTAAAGAAACAAAGGAATTAAAAGAGGTTAACAAGGATAAATTAAAAATGCTTCAGTTAACCATGGATAAGTTAGAGAAAACTTATGGCAAGGGTTCAATCATGAAAATGGGCGATAAGGCCGTTGAGGAAGTAGAAGTAATTTCTACTGGTTCTTTAACACTGGATCTGGCACTCGGTATTAATGGTTTGCCTAAAGGAAGAATAATTGAGATTTACGGGCCTGAGTCATCAGGTAAAACAACTTTGGCTATTCATGCTATGGCAGAGGCTCAAAAGGCAGGAGGGATAGCTGCTTTTATTGATGCAGAGCATGCTTTTGATCGTTTTTATGCTCAGAAATTGGGTGTAGATACCGAGAATTTGTTAATCTCTCAGCCTGATAATGGAGAGCAAGCTTTAGAGATAACGGAAAATCTTATTCGTTCCGGGGCTATAGATATTATCATCATTGACTCA
>CANHPJ010000144.1 GCA_947462515.1 Bacteroidota bacterium
CGATATGAATCCCATTTTGGAAGCATTAAAATTGGGAGCTTTTGACTACTTGAACAAACCGGATAAAAATAAGTCAAAGATTCGTGATATTTCTGCTGAAATTATCTCCAAGGTAAAAGCGGCAGCAAAATCAAAAGAGAACAAACTAGTTAATACTGGAGAGCAAAGAAAACAAAATACTTTTGAGCATACTTTTACCCGACATCTTGATTACGATATTATTGCAATTGGATCTTCAACAGGTGGGCCTCCTGCTGTTGAAACCCTTGTAACGCAGCTACCTGGAAATTTACCTATTCCTGTTGTAATTGCTCAGCACATGCCTGCTAATTTTATTCAATCTTTTGTAAACAGGCTTAATACATTAACCCCACTAAATGTGGTGGTGGCTGTAAAAGATCAACAATTAAAACCTGGTAATATTTACATGGCACCCGGAGATCATAACCTGATTGTCCGTTACGACTTGGTTCATAGGCCTGTATTTGATTACGATGATGAGAAAAAGTATAAAGACTTTAACAACCCGAGTGTAAACGCACTTATTTTATCGGTTGCTAATATCTATAAAAGAAAAACTATTGCTGCCATTTTAACCGGAATGGGAAAAGATGGTGCCGATGGTATGGAAGCTATAAAAGCTGCGGGAGGCATTACCATTGCTCAAAATAAGGAAACTTGTGTGGTTTACGGTATGCCTCGAGAAGTAGTAGAAAGAGACGCTGCAAAATTTATTCTTGGAATTAACGAGATAGCTCCCTTTATGGTAAGCTGTTTATCTTAAAAATATTAAAATGAGTTCTAAAGAAGAAGAATATAAGGAAATGTTTTTGGCTGAGGCTCTGGAAAGCTACGAAGAGCTCAACAAGCTTTTTACCCAGTTAGAAAAAGATGTTACCAGTAACAATGCCGTAGATGCCATTTTTCGAATTACGCATACTCTTAAAGGTAATGCCATGGGTATGGGCTTTGAAGCTATTGCTGAGCTGGCTCATGTCATGGAAGATATCTTTAGTGAGGTAAAACAAAAAAACATTGTTTTGGATGGTGAATTATTTGGTTCATTATACAAAGCCAACGATAAGTTGGGTGAGCTGATTGAAGCTTTAAAAACAGGGGAGAAAGTAAACTATAAGGGCATTAGAACCAAACTTTCGGTATATCTTAATAATGCAAAAAAAGCCAATGGTTTAAACACTGAGCCTGCCGCAACCATTGCAGCAGCTCCAATTAAAGTGGAAGTTCCTGCTGTAAGTGAAAATATTCCGGCAGTAGTTCAACCGGTAGCAGTAAATGCTGAGCCGGTTTTGAATGATATTCCTGCTGCTATTACAATACAAGAGGTAATAGTACCAACAACTTCTGTTCCATCTGAAATTCAGGCAATCCCTAATTTAGAAGCTTCAGAAACAGCTGAAGAGGTTGATACACCAAAGATTGCCTTCTCTGATTTGGTTCAGGTGCCGGTTCGTAAATTGGATAGCTTACTTAATTTGGTAGGGGAATTGATTATTGAGCGCGATAGTTTAATTGCAAAAAGTCACGAACGTGGGTATGGGGCAAATATGTTTGCCCGACTGCAAAGAATAACTTCCGATTTGCAATATGGAGTAATGGATGTTCGCTTGGTGCAGATTGGCTTCTTGTTTAATAAATTTCATAGAATTATAAGAGATGTTGCCAACATCGAAAATAAAAAGGTTAACCTGGTTTTAGAAGGTACCGAAATTGAAATTGACAGAAACGTTCTAAAAATAATGTCGGATTCCCTCATTCACGTAATTCGTAATTCGGTGAGTCATGGTATAGAAAAGCCGGAGCAACGCTTACAAAAAGGAAAATCAGAGATTGGCGAGGTTATTTTAAGAGCCAGAAACGAAAAAGATACCGTAATTATTGAAGTTATTGATGATGGAAACGGCATAGATCACGAAATAATTGGTAAAAAAGCAGTTAAAAAAGGAATAATTACCGAGGAGTATTATAAAAAAGCCACCAAGGACGACTTATTAATGTTGATTTTCGAACCGGGATTCTCTAATGCAGAGCAAATTACTGAAGTTTCCGGAAGAGGTGTTGGAATGGATGTAGTTAGAAGAGCAACTGAATCGATAGGTGGAAAAATAGAGGTAAAAACTACCATAGGTGGCGGTTCTATTATAGCCCTGCATTTGCCTTCGTCTATGGCGGTTAAGGGCGCCTTATTATTTGAATTGCAAAAACAGGAATTTGCTGTGGCACTTACCTATACTGAGGCGGTTATCAGCTTGACCAAAAAAGATATCCATAAAATTAGTAATGGTTTGATGGCTAGTTATTTAGGTAGGACTATTTCGGTGATATTTTTAAAAGATCTTTTTGAAAAAGACAATATGCTGGATTTCAGCAAAGAGGGAGCTTTTCAAAACACCTTCGATTCTATTACCGACCCCGATAAAAAATTAGATGTTTTGGTGGTATCCTACGCCAATAAATATTGCGGAATTGTAGTAGACAAATTGCTTCAACAAAAAGAAATTGTTGAAAAAACATTGTCGCGTCCGCTGGATAATCTGGAAATGATAAGCGGTGCAACTATTTTAGGAAATGGTAATGTTTGCCTGGTGCTTGATATTGCCAATATTATTAATACAATTTTTAAAGAAAAAACCCTACACGCATATGGAGCTTAATAATTTAGAATTAGATCTGGCCGAGAAAATTATAAATATTGGTCTGGCAAAGGCTTCCGATTCAATGGCATTTTTTACTAAGGAAAAAGTACTGTTAAATAGTTTGGAAGTTACGTTGAAGGAATTGGCTACCATCAATTCATTTTCTGAAAAAAATAATGATGAAAATATAGCCATATTATCTACCGAATTAATTGGTGAGCTCACAGGAATTTGCTTTCTGATTTTTTCTGAAGCTGATTGTAAAAAAATTGAAGAGGTTTGTCTTCCTGAACAGTTTAGAAGTGACGTGATTAATTCAACCGAAATGTTGGATGCCCTGCTTTTGGAAATGGATAATATTATTGCTGCCTCTGTGATTACGCAGTTCTCTAATATTTTTAAATTCAAGGTTCATGGTGGTGTGCCGGGTATAAAGCGAATTAAAGTATCGGAGTTGACTCCTACAGTAAAAAACATGTCTAAGAACCCTTCATACTTGCTGTATTTCAAATCGAATTTTAATACTTACAGCATGAACATTAATCCTGAGTTTGTTTGGTTACTTGATGATAATTTTATTAATGGTGTAAAAAAGATAGCTTCCGATCAAAGTGCCATCGAATCACTTAACCGATTAATAGCTCAATAAATGACAACAGAACAGGTAAAAGAATTAAGCGATGAGGAATTAACCTCCTTAACTACGGCTATTAAAGGAAGATATGGTATTGATTTCACCAATTACGAGCCTAAATCCTTAAAACGTGGTTTTGCCCGATTAATAATGAAAAAGCAGTTGGGTTCGGTTTTAGGCCTTTGGTCTAAAATTATGCAAGACCGTGAATTCATTTTGGGATGTATAGATGATTTAACAGTTAACCTAACGGAGTTATTTCGTAATCCGGAGATATGGGTTAAAATTCAAAACGATATCATTCCAATTTTAAAAAATAAATTTAGACTTAACATGTGGCATGCCGGATGTTCTTCCGGTGAGGAAGTTTATACCATGGCCATTGTTCTTCAAAATGCCGATTTGCTCAGAAAAACAAAGGCGCTTGCAACAGATTTAAGCAATAGCATTTTAGCGGAGGCCATGAAGGGGGAGTATCCTTCTTATTTGGTTAGTAAGTATTCAAAGTCATTTAATGACTATTTACCAACTGCTAAAATGGAAACTTTTTTTGATTTGTCTGATGGGAAAGCTGCTGTAAAAGATTTTTTAAGAAAACATATTGAATTTCAGCAACATAACTTGGTGCAAGACCCAATGGAAAGAAAATTCGATGTGGTGTTTTGCAGAAATGTAATGATCTACTTTGATGAAGCTTTAAAGATGAAAGTATTACGATTATTTCATCAATCATTAGAAAATGATGGTTTTTTAATTGTTGGCTATTACGATATGATGCCCGATGCAAGCAAGGAATTGTTTCAGGTAATTGATGCAAAAACAAGAATCTATAAAAAAATAAGTAAATAATAATTTTTAGATGGAAATTTTCGAAAATACGAAAATTATTATTGTTGAAGATGATTTGAATATTTCGAGTCATTTGGAAGCAACGCTTAAAGATTTAGGATACCAGGTTATTGCCAATTGTAATTCAGGTGAATCTTTCTTGAAACTAATTGATGATAAAATGATGCCAGACTTGTTGATTATCAATATTAATTTGGGCGGTAAGTTCAATGGAATTGAAACTGTTGACCAATTAAAAACGAAAATCGATATTCCGGTAATCTACTTAGCCAGTAATTCGAACAACGCAATTATTCAAAGAGCCAAGCAGACTAAACCAGCGGCTTTTCTTTTTGATCCTTTTAACGAAAGTCAGGTATACTCTGCGGTAGAAATTTCTATTCATTGCTATGTTAAGACAAATGAATTACTGACAGAGCAAAAAAAAGTGTTGGACATGAATCAGCTACAGATTAATGAGTTGGTGGAAACTCAAAATCATCTGATAGCGGCTACTTGGAGGGAACGTGATTTAAAAGATGAGCTCAAAAATAGCAAATCCATTATTGAGACTCAAAATAAAAGCATTCTTGATAGTATCAACTATGCCAAAAGAATACAGCAGGCTATTTTGCCCGACCATATGCATATTAAAGAATTATTACCCGATTCTTTTTTAATTTATCGGCCAAAAGATATAGTGAGTGGGGATTTTTATTTTATAGAACCCATAAAGAGCAATGATGGTAAAGATCTAGTGGGAGTAGTAGTAGCAGATTCTACCGGACATGGAGTACCCGGGGCATTGATAAGTGTATTGGGAATGAGTTTGTTAAAACAGTATTTGCTCGAGGGACAGGTAAATTCACCCGCTGAAGCTTTAGATCATCTGAATCAAAAGCTAAGTATTATGCTTAGGCAGCAAGACAAGGATGAAGTGAAAGATGGGATGGATATAACTTATTGTATGATAGATTATAAGACCTTGAAATTGAGTTATGCCGGTGCTCATAACCCATTGTGGATAGTAAAAAGGTCGAAAGCAACTAATTTAAATAATCGTTCAGCATCAAAAATTAAAAATTCAGATGTTCATAAATATGAATTGATTGAGATAAAAGCCGATAAGCAGCCTATAGGATATTCTGATTCACCAAGGCCATTTACTAATCATGAAATTCAACTGGAACCAGGAGATACTTTTTACATTTTCTCCGATGGTTATGCTGATCAGTTTGGCGGTCCGAAAGGAAAAAAGTTTAAAACAAGCAAATTAAAAGAGTTACTTATTTCAATTCAGGATAATAACTTAACAACTCAAAAAGA
>CANHPJ010000145.1 GCA_947462515.1 Bacteroidota bacterium
GCGCTCTGCAATAACTTTTATGGAAGGGGCTTTAACAAATACAGCCAAAGCTTTTTTTCCAAATTGTTTTTTTAAGTTTAGTCCACCCATTACATCCACATCAAAAATAACGTGGTTTCCTTTTTCCCATATTCTTTCTACTTCCGACTTTAATGTTCCGTAAAAATTGTCTTTATAAACCTCTTCCCATTCAATAAATTGGTTGCTATTTATCTTCGCTTTGAAGTCTTCCGGACTTAAAAAGTAATAATCTTTTCCATGTATTTCCCCTGGTCTTTGGGGTCTGCTGCATGCTGAAACCGAAAATTCAAGGCCAAGGTTTTTTGTAAGTAAATATTTTACTATGGTTGTTTTACCTGATCCCGATGGTGCAGAAAATATGATGAGTTTTCCCGGCATTTATCTTTTGTTTTATATTTAGTGTAAAAGCAAATTTCTTGATTTGTTTTATTAAAGAACATTAAGCATTTGTTCTTTTATCTTTTCCAAATCATCTTTCATTTGTACCACCAGTTTTTGAATATCGGCATTGTTAGCTTTAGATCCTATGGTATTAATTTCTCTGCCTATTTCTTGAGTTATAAACCCTAGTTTTCTGCCTTCTGAAGTTTCAAGTTCCATAGTTTTTAAGAAATAATCACAATGAGTTCTAAGCCTTACTTTTTCTTCTGTTATATCAAATTTTTCAAGATAATAAATTAACTCCTGTTCAAAGCGATTGTGATCAACAGCATTCTTGTCTACAAATTCATTAAGGGTTTTAAGTAGTTTTTCTTTTGTAGCACTTATCCTGCTAGAATCGTATTTTTCAATCTCACTAAGGTTATTCAAAATTAAACCAATTCTAGTTTCTATGTCTTTTTTTAAACTATTACCCTCGTCTAATCTAAACTGGTTAAAAGCATTGATTGCTATACCGGTAATTTCCAAAAGTTTCTTCCACTCTTTATCATCAAACTTCTGCTTTTCATTTTTCAATATCTCGGGCATGCGCATAACCAAGGCCAATATATCTGTTTTGTCACCCGTAATGTCTGCCAATGCTTTTATGTCATTGTAATAGCTTAGTGCCAATGATTTATTTATAACATAATCAGCCGCCTCAAGTTCTGTTTCTGTATTTATAAAAACATCCGCTCTACCTCTTTCTAATTCCTTTCCTAAAAAAGAGCGCAGTTCCAATTCTTTTTCCTTGTATAAACCAGGCATGCGAAGGTTTAAGTCAAGCTGTTTGCTGTTTAGTGACCTTACTTCTACAGTAATTTTTTTGTTTTCAAATTCTCCACTAGCTTTTCCGTAGCCGGTCATTGATTTAATCATGGGTTCAAAATTTTTGCTAAAGTAGTAAATTAGTATTTCTCTTTTAACAACTTGAAGTAGAAACTGGTTTTTCTTTAAGTGATATAAAATTTCGGTTTGTTAAATGTTTTACAAGAAAATTGTGGTTTAGTTTTTTGAAGAATGTTATTGGAAGTAGTTGATATTAAACGCAAAACGCCGGCAATTGCCGGCGTTTTGAAACAAATGAGGTGATTAATTAGTTTCTAACCACTTTGTAAGTTGATTGACCATTTTCTGATTTAATTCTCACGAAATAAATACCAGAGTTTAAATTAACCATATCAAAAGATGTAGATGCAGCACCTGAAGCAACATTTCTTAATTCAAGAACTTGTCCAACCACGTTGATTAATTCAACTGTTGCAGCTGAAGTGGTGTTGAAGTTAACATTTAATAAAGAAGATGTTGGGTTAGGATAGATGCTAGTTTTTGATATCGCATTTTCATTGATTCCAACACCGATTTCTCTTACAACTATTTTGAAATTAATAGTGTCAGCAAAGTAATTTGCGGTAGAGTACCATGGGAAAACAACAGCAGCAGCAGAAACGTTATAGGTTCCGATAGTACTGTATTTCTTGTAGATAGAATCATTAAATGTAGCCAAGGTGTCACCTTTACCAAAAATATATTCTGCATTTATAGCTTGAGGGTCTTTATCTACTAAAGCCATATAAGCTCCACCATTTAAAATTGGGTTGAATGCAGCATTGGTTTTGTTAAAGAATCCAACAGAATCTCCTTTGATAACTGTGTCATTTGAAATAGCAAAATCAGCAGCAAAAGTATAGGTAAATTTAGGTACAGTTAAAAAGTCAAAGCCAGATGCAGCCATTCCTAAAATAGTATCTTTAACTACGTCTTTTGCAAAAATTGCAGCATCACCTGAAAAAGGAAGAGCGGAGTTAAATCTCAAAGTGTCATTATTTGTTCCTTTTTTAGAAATCCATCCGTTAAACCATGAGTTAATGTAAGCCAATTGAAAACTGTCTTTAACAGAAACAGATTTAAAACCAAGATAGAATGGTTTTCCATTGTTTTCGATAGCTTTTTTAAAACCAATTTTAATGGATCCAAAAGTAGAACTAACGGTAACGGTATCAACAGATGTAGGAGCGTTTGTAATTTTGTCATAATAAAGAGACACCAAAATTTTTGAACCAGCTGAATTCAATGCTTTACCAAAAGCAAAAATTGAATCAACTTTTACATTGTTTGTCACGTCATAAGCTTGGTAACATTCTTGTTTGTATTTACCAGATGTCGCAGTTTTTTCTTTTACTGAATAAGAATAAAATCCACTTAGCATAGAGGTATCCAAGCCGTCTAGTGATTTGTCTTTACCAAGAAACTTTTTTAATTCAGCAGTTACTCTATCGTGATTCTCCCAGTAGAAATATGATTTATCTACAACTTGTTTTGGACTTCTTTCAGAAGAAGAACTTCTTTCAATTAAATTTCTTTCAATCTTGTTTGGTTTGGTAACTTCGCGAGTTTCATCAAACTTTTTAAGTTGATCCTGAGCTTTTAAAGCGAAGGAAGCAACTAAAGCAAATGAAGTTAAAAGTAGTTGTTTTTTCATGTGTTATTAGTTAAGGTTAATAATAATTTTATCTCACCAAATTTAATTTAATTTTTTTTCATTTCAAACTTTTATAAAAAATTGTCATGCTTCAAAAAAAGCAAAAAAACAGGAGTTAATCTCAAGGATTTTATTGGATTGGAATAGAGCTTCTTGAAAATTAATTTTAGCTTTTGTAGTTTTTCATTCATTGCAATGATATTAACTTGAATTATGTTTTGTTTTTACCCCTGATTTTTATAATTTGGCAAATTACTTGGCTTGAAAAATGCCGGAATTATTAATTGAAACAAAGCTTAAAAATGAAAAAAACAATTTTATTATTGATTTTTGCCAGCCAAATTTTATCGGGCTTTTCACAGAACAACAATTATAGACCACTATTGGATTTAAATAATTCTCGAATATTATTTGAGGATAAACAGTTCCCAAAGTCCAATTTTGATATTGAATTTTCAGGCTTGCGAGGCTTAGAATCAAAAGACACCACTTATGTAAAATATCCTAAAAAATTTGTTGATAAGGAAGCCTGCACAAATTCAGACAACGCCAAACTTTATCCTTGGGGTTTAAATTTATATCAAGAATCAGAAAAAGGACAATTGTATTATATTGATTATACCCAATACGACAGTGCCAAAATAAATGCTTTATGGGCAGCATTGTTTGTATATAAAAATGCTTCAGCAGCAGCTTCTGTCAAGGCTCAAGTTTATGCTTTTGATACCGCTCAAGGTTTTCCCACCACTCTTTTGGGTACCAGTAATCCAGTGTTGTTAAGCACAATTAAATCCAATCCGCTTCAAAACTTTTCTTTTGCAACCCCGGTTTCTATTCCTGCTTCCGGTTTTGTAATGGTTACTGTAACTACTCCAACTACTGCAGGCGACTCAATTATTTTGTATTCTACTCCACCGGCTTGTTCTGCAAGTAAGTTTACAGCCTGGGATTGTTTTAAGTCAGGTGCTGGAAATGATTGGATGCCTATTACCTGGTCATGGAGAACACATCCGGACAGCTTAAATGGTCCGTCGGTTTATTTCCATATCTTTCCCGAAATATCAATGTTTAGTTCGGTAGAAGTAAAAAGCTCCAAAAAAGAAATACTCACTTTTGATTTTAACGCATTAACACCACCGGTAAAAGGTGTTGTATGGGATTCGCTGGTAACTCTTGAAGTTCCCTATGGCACTTCCTTAACAGATTTAGTAGCCACATTTACCGTAAAAGACTCAGCAACTTTATCTGTTGGCGGAACAGAACAAATGAGTGGGCAAACTCCTAATAGTTTTGAAAGCCCGGTTTCATATGTTTTGAAAGCTCAGGATGGCTCTACTAAAACATATATAGTAACAGTTGATGTATTGGCCGGCATTAAAAATCAATCGCTTTCTAATTTAATACTTGCTCCAAATCCAATTAAAAATAGGCTTAATGTGAATTTTAATTCATCTGAGTCATTGGTAGTTCTTAAGCTACTGAGCCTTACCGGTGATGTGATATATGAGGAAGTGATCAATAAAACCAATGGTTCGTTTAAAACATCAGTTGAATTGAATGACTATACCCCCGGCATTTACTTTCTACAGTTAAACACAAAAGAAGGAATGGTTGTAAAGAAGGTTATTAAGAATTAATTCTTGATACATTTCTTGGCTAAAACGACGAAAGAATTTGTAGGGCAGTTTTATTAAGGTTTTCAATTGCCAGCGGAATATTCCAGTTTTCCCTGTTTCTTTTTTCAACAATATTGGAGATTGATCTTATCTGTGCGCATGGCAGATTTTCGCTCATGCAGGCGAACAGAAATGATGCCCCCTCCATACTTTCTGTTTCAGGATTAAATAGATTAATTATTTTTTCTATACTTTTTGCATTTCCATGCACTTTGTTGACTGTAATTCCTGTTGCGGTTTTTAAGTTATTTATTGCCGAATTACTTGTTTTCAGGTTGTTTATTAATTTGGCTTTGCTAAAAGGAAAGGTGTCGGGTTTTATAAGCCCCATTTCGAATATAGATAAAAAGTCTTCATCATTTTCTGCTCCCAGTTCAATAAAGTTGTCTTGATTTACATGTATTACCTCTCCTATTTTGAATTTTCCTGGAAAGCTACCCGCTATTCCTACATTTAATGCGAAATCATATTTTCCGGATATTATTTTACCCATTTCGAAGGCCGTTGCTACCATTCCCACGCCAGTAATTAAAACATCAATTTGTATGTTGTTGAACAAATAGGAGTTTAAATTATCATTCCGTTTTTTCTTGAAACTTAATGATTTTAAAACCGGTTCAAGTTCAAAAGCAGTAGCAGCTACAAGCAGTATAATCATTTTTTATGAGGATTGTTTGTTGGGTGATCGAGTTAAAAAAGCAGCTTAATTTTTAATTTTTAAATTTCTTGATTTAACTTTTATTGTATGTCGTGCAAAGGTATGTCTTTAATTAAAATTGATTTATATTTGCCTACTTATATTTGTTAATAATGATTTATATTACAAGGAAAGA